>JBFHEJ010000321.1:0-1941 GCA_041584255.1 Lysobacterales bacterium | reverse complement strand
CAGACCCGCAATCAGGCACACCAAACGAGCCAGCCGGACCGGCCCGCGGCGGTTGCCGGTGTGTTGGTGGCTACAAGGCATGTCGAATGTCAGGCGGGCATGATGACTGCCATCTCCGGATTGTGAACCGATGGATGCTGCAATGCCAGCCGGAACCGGTCAGCGCTTCACACGAATTGATATCACCCCGTCCGCCAATTCGGCGGACAAGTCGCTGGTCAGCAGCACGACATCGAGCGCTTCACGCGGCGGCAGCTCATTCTGGCCCCGAAGCACGGTCTCTTCAGCAAGCGCCCTTGCCTCATCGGTGCTGTAAGCGACCTGAGATCCGGTCTCTCTGGCGACCCAGTCCAGGAATTCCGCCATGGTCCGCCCGTCAAGATCGAACCCGGGCCCAAGGGCTTCGGCCCACTCCCAATCCCGGCTCGCTTCCGCGGCTTGCGACAACAGGCGCTTCCCGCTCGTATCCAGGGCCAGACGCTGCCCGTGATTGACATAAAGCGGCGATGCCAGCGGACGATCGTTGACCCGCACCTGCGCACTGCCGAGTCGGACGGCGACTTCGAGGTCCGACTCCCAGAGACGCACCATGTACTGGGTGCCGATGTGACTGATCGCGCCAAGCGGCGTGAACACCTGGAAGCGTGAACCGGGGGATTCGATCGCCTGGGCGCGAGAAACCCCAGTGTCAACGTAAATCCGCCCGGCCAAAAGCTCCACGGCAAACTCATCCAGCAGCCCGAGGCGGGTGTTTTCATCAATTCGCAATGAGATCCCGCTCTCGAGGCGCAACGCCAAACCCGAGTTCGCCCCGACTTCAAGCGTCTGGCCGATGTAAACCGGCGCACCAAAGCCCAGCGCCACGCCGGCATCATCCGAGCCCTGCGCTACCACCCGAACCTGGCCCGTCACGCGTTCGACCTGTGCCAGTTCACGCAGATCAGCGGTGGTGCCGGGTGGTTTCGCTTTCCATAATCCCAGCGCCAGTACCAGAACCGCCGCAGCAGCCAGGGAGAAGCCCACGGCACCGCGCCGCCAGCGCCGCCTGACAGTCACGGCGCGCCATTCCGCATGGAGTGCTTTACGCACTTCGCGGCGGGTCGCTTCCGAGGGCTCTGGCCTCGAAGAGGCCGTCCTCAGCAGCGATTCAAGGGCCTCGTCCCCACCCGCTGCGGCGGCCTGGTTCGTTTGATTGCTTGTGCCTTTTTTCATGATCGTTTTTCCTGCTCAGCTGCCCCGCGACTCCACTGCGCCAACGATGGGCTCGGCCAGCGTCGAATACACTTCGCGAAAGGCGCGCTTGGCCCGAGCCAGCAGCGACTGCGCAGCCTCGTGGCTGACCTGCAGGCGCCTGGCGATCTCTTTCACCGAGTGCCCCTCGATGTACTTCCACTCCAGCGCATTGCCGTATCGCGCCGGAATGCTGTCCAGCGCAACATGAATCAGCCGAGCCGCCTCGAGCCGCTGGAACTGCTGTGGCGGCCGATCCTGTTCAGGCGCGTTGAACGCATCAACGGCTGCCTGCATTTCCGGCCGGTCCTCGGTCAGCACGACGTGGCGACGGTAACTGCTGTTGCGCCGCACAAAATCACTGACCTCGTTGCGGCAAATCACGCATAGCCACGTAAACAGC
Source organism: Lysobacterales bacterium (assembly GCA_041584255.1). Classification (GTDB taxonomy): domain Bacteria; phylum Pseudomonadota; class Gammaproteobacteria; order Xanthomonadales; family SZUA-36; genus JAUIBE01. Next base: position 308 of record JBFHEJ010000321.1, on the reverse strand, counting down.
GCGGATTCACCACGGTAGGTCCCGATTTTCCTGAGCGCCTTGGTCAGGGCGGCCTGGACCACTTCACGGGCGGCGTCTTCATCGCCCGCCAGCCTGGTCAGGGCGAATCGGTACAGGCGGTTGAAGTAGTCGTCGAAGAACCGGCCAAATGCCCGCTCATCGCCCGCCAGCAGGTGCTTTGCCAAACGTTTGTCTTCCAGGTGAATCGCCACCTGATGCTCCCTTGGGACCTACTGGAATAATAGACGCATTGAGCACCTGAAATCGGTCGATTGCCATAGGTCGCCGCAGGCGACAATTGACCACGT
>JBFHEJ010000320.1:0-1994 GCA_041584255.1 Lysobacterales bacterium | reverse complement strand
TAAGGCGCTAACATGGGCCAATGAAAGAAGCGATGAACAGCTTGTTTCACGACTGCCTGGTTAACGGTGAGATCGCCAGCACCGTTAACGCCGCTGATCGCGGGCTGAATTACGGTGACGGCCTGTTCGAAACCCTGCGCATTCGGGGTGGCCGGGTCCGCTTTTGGCAAGCGCACATGGACCGTCTGGCGGAAGGCTGCGCAAGGCTCGCAATCGCCCGGCCAGACCAGGCGCTGCTGCTTCGTGAAGTACAGACGGTAATTGCGGGCAGGCCGGACTGCGTGGTCAAGATCGTCGTCACACGCGGCGTACCCGACGGACCGCAAAGTCGCGGCTACGCGCCGCCGAAAGACTGCCCAGTAACGCGCATCGTCAGCGCCCACCCGCTGCCACCCGGTATCGACACGGGTATTGAAGGGGTGCCAACCCCGGATGGCCACAGCCACAGTCCCGCCAGCCTGCGTGTGCGCCTGTGTAACTTGCGCCTTTCCACGCAACCCGTGCTGGCCGGGATCAAGCATCTGAACAGGCTCGAGCAGATCATGGCGCGATCGGAATGGGAGGATTCGGCGGTCAGCGAGGGGATCCTGCTGGATGAGGACGAGCATGTGGTCTGCGGCACCGCCTCCAACATTTTCCTGGTCTCCGGGGAACAGATGCTGACGCCGAGGCTTGATCGCTGCGGGGTACGAGGCGTTCTGCGCGGCGAAATCATTCGAGCATTTGCCGCGCGCTGCGAGCAACGGCGCATCACGCTGGACATGCTGCCCGAAGCCACTGAAGTCTTTTTGTGCAACAGCGTTAGAGGGATCATGCCGGTAAGCCGCATCGACAGCTGGCAATTCCCCATCGGGCCCGTGACCACCGAGGTCAGCCAATGGCTGAGCCAGCAATGAATCGTGGCCGCCTGATATGGCTGGCGCTGGCCCTGGCAGGCGGCGTTGCGGCCGTGGCGCTCATCGCACTGCATCAATATCGCCAGTTCCTTGATACGCCCTTGCGCCTGCCGGAGTCGGGAATGGTCGTCATCATCGAGCATGGCGACAACCTGACCACACTGATTCGCCGGCTGGAAGGCGAAGGCATCACCCAACATGACTGGCGCTGGCGCCTCCTCGCCCGCAGCCGGCCGGTCGCAGTTCAGGCCGGGGAGTTCATGCTCAGCCCACCCATGCGTCCTGCCGACCTCCTGGCATTGCTGCATAGCGGGCGGGTGTTGCAGCATCGTTTTACCATCGTCGAGGGCTGGACCTGGAGGCAGCTGCTTCTCGCACTCGCAGCAGACCCCGTGTTGGAAAAATCCATAGAGGGCGTCATTCATCCCGCGGAGTTCGAAGTCATTGCCGAATCGGTAGGCGCGTCGAATCTCGATCACGCCGAAGGCTGGTTTCTGCCTGAGACCTACTATTTCATCCGTGGAGAAAGTGACGTCGACATCCTCAGGCGGGCCCACGATGCCATGAAGCAGTCGCTCGCGGACGCCTGGCAAAACCGCGGCATCGGCCTGCCGCTGGAAACGCCTTACGAGCTGCTGATTCTGGCTTCCATCGTAGAGAAAGAGACCGCGCTCGAAGAGGAGCGCAACCAGATCGCAGGGGTGCTGGTTCGCCGCCTGCAGCGCGGGATGCGCCTGCAAACCGATCCCACAGTGATTTACGGACTGGGCGAATCTTTCGATGGCAATATCCGCCGCCGCGACCTGCGCAGTGACACCCCGTACAATACCTACACCCGCACCGGCCTGCCGCCGACGCCAATTGCGCTGGCAGGGCACAGGTCGCTGATGGCGGCGGCGAATCCCAGTGACGGCGAGGCCTTGTATTTTGTAGCTAACGGTGACGGCGGACATACCTTCTCGGCAACGCTGGAAGAGCACGAAGAAGCTGTCAGGAAACTCATCGAACGACAATGAACGCCAGCAAACGCGGTTTATTCATCACGCTGGAAGGCGGGGAGGGTGCCGGCAAGAGCACCATGATGGCCCGAATCTCGGG
>JBFHEJ010000319.1:0-2057 GCA_041584255.1 Lysobacterales bacterium | reverse complement strand
GTTGTGTGCGGCTGAAGGAGTCGGTGTAATTCCATACAGCCCACTAGCGCGCGGTCTGCTCACGGGAAGCAGGGAAAGGCTGGTAAAACGTGCCAGCCAGCGGCTCAGGCATGATGACTGTCTTCGTCTCCGGGACAAACAACACCTGCTCGGTTGTGAGCCGCTGGTCGGCGCGGATGATTTCGACTTGTCCCCTGGCCTCGCTGAGTTGCGACTTGGCGGCATCCATTTCCCGCGCATACATGATCAGCGGAGAATCGTCGCGCTGGGGCGTCGACATCTTCAGTGGGCTCAGCGCAGGCTCCGGGCACATTGCCGCCAGCTCCGCATCCTCGGTTTGCGCGAGTGCGGGACCGGCGATGCCAAGCAGCAGCGCCGCGAGCGCCCGAATGGGTGGGCTCGGCCTGGGCGGTCGGTTGCTGGTGGGTGCTGGCAAGTTGAACAGGTTCAGAATCACGGCCGCGCTAACCTGTCACAGTTCGTCTGCCGGTGCAATCCATGGTGCCTCGCTCAACTCGACTGACCCAACCTGGGTCGGCTGGTCGCCCTCGGCTCCGCGCTGCAGGGTTGCTCCAGCCAGGCTTCGCGCTGCGAGTCGGGAAGTCGCGATTTTTCCTCGGCCAGGGCGTGGAAGCGGGCCATGTCCTGGTCTGCTTCGCCAAACAGATGTGCGAAGGCACAGCGGCCGCCCTTGTACGTGCCGTGCAATGCCAGGCGGGCGTTGTTGAGCGGTCTCTCGAACCAGCCGGCAAAATAATCGCGGCCCTGCCAGCTTTCTTCGACCAGGCTCCGATACTGTTCATCCAGGTGGTCGAATATCCGTTGCTTGGCAGCTAGTTTTTCATCCTCCCGCAGGGCCGAAGCGAACACCTCTCTCAACGCTGCCACGGCCTGGTCCAGCAGGCGATCGAATTGTTCGCGGGCGCGGTCTGATTCTCGCCATTGCTGCAGGGCCGGAGTATCGCCCAGGTGCTCGAGCCAGCGCCTGACGCCGACGCCTTCAACGAAGGACGCGAAAGCCTCGTTGAAGGCCGCGTCCCCTTCCACGTAAAGTTGTTGGTGAGCCAGCTCGTGGAACAGGTATGCGGCAAACTGCGCATCGGACTGGCGCCACATGGTGTCCACAAGCGGGTCAGCAAACCAGCCCAGTGTCGAGTAGGCGATGGCGGGGGAGACAGCGACATCCAAGCCGCGCGCGGCCAGTTTTTCGGCAAAGCGCTCGGCGGCCGGTCGTTCAAAATAACCACGGTAGGGCACGCATCCGGAAACCGGGAAACACCAGCGTTCGGGTTCCAGGGACAGCTTTGGGGTGGCCACGACATTCCACACCACGGCGTCCTGTCCGGTCAAAACGAATTGGCTGTAGCTGTTGTTGTCAGGCAGGCCCATCGAACTCACAGCAAAGGTCTTCAGCTGTTGTGAAAGCCGCAACTTTGCCAGCGTGTCGTGATCGAGTTCGCCTATGGCGATTGCCTCCTCAACGGGCTGGCGTGCCCTCATCAGCGCCATGTGACCGGAGGCGGCTTGCCAATAGTAAGCGGGACTGGCGCAGCCTCCAAGGTGTAACAGTGCTACCGCAAGTACCGTCACTGCAATGGCGGACACGCCGAAAGAAACGTTACGGGCGTTGGATTTCTTCACCGTTCCTGAGACCATCAATATCCGGCAGCATCCAAATATGGATCAACGTGGAGTGAAATGAAAAAGATACGCAAGTCAGCCGAAGAATGGCAGGCCGAATTGACCGAAGAGCAATTCCGCGTGACGCGAAAAGCGGGCACTGAGGCGCCGTTCAGCGGCGAATACGAGGATCACTGGGACCGCGGGCGTTATGCCTGCGTGTGTTGCGGTCACGAACTGTTCGGCTCCAACAGCAAGTTCAACGCGGGCTGTGGCTGGCCGAGTTTTCATTCGGAAATGGACGACGCCGACATCGTGCAGCGCTTTGACGACAGCCATGGCATGCGCCGCATCGAGTTGTTGTGTCCAAAATGCGATGCCCACCTGGGCCACATCTTCCCGGATGGGCCGCCTCCGACCGGGATGCGGTACTGTAT
>JBFHEJ010000318.1:0-2107 GCA_041584255.1 Lysobacterales bacterium | reverse complement strand
TTCAGGCTGCAATTGCTGGGCCCGGGACCGCGGTTACTCGTTGACGAGGAACGCTCGCGCAGGGTCATCATGTGGTGTCGGGAACAACCCTGCGTCTATGCTGAGTCCTGTTTGCCGCGGGAGGTGCTTGCCATGGTGCCCGGGCTGAGAAATCTCGGCAGCGACCCCCTCGGTGAAGCGCTGCAGACTCACCCTGACGTTTCCCGTACCGATTTCGAATACGCCCTGCTGGGCAACCTCGAATTGCCTTCTGAAATCGGCGACGAAATCACGGCGCCTCTGTGGGCGCGCCGTTCGAGCTTCGTGATCGGCGGCATCAGCCTGCCGGTGGCCGAGGTATTCCTGCCCGCCATCCAGCGCTTGTCGCGTCAGAGTCGCGGCCATTCGGGCACCTAGCCGTTCTGGATCTTGATCTGGGGGAGGTCCAGCTTGAGGTTGCGGGGCTGTTTGGAGAGTTCCGCCGCTGCGCGTCGCGAAAACTCGATGTAGGCCTGCGCGATCGGGCCGTCCGGGTCCGACACCACGGTTGGACGGCCGGCATCGAGGTCTGAGCGGATGCTGGCTGCCAGGGGCAACTGACCGAGCAAGGGAACGCCGTACTGGTTCGCCATTCGCTCCGCCCCGCCGCTCCCGAAAATGGCCTCTTCGTGTCCGCATTCCGTACAGATATGGGTGCTCATATTTTCAACCACGCCGAGCACGGTCAACTCCAGCTTGCGAAACATCTGGTAAGCCTTGCGCGCATCCTGAAGGGCAATGTCCTGCGGGGTGGTGACTACAATCGCCCCGGCAACCGGCACTTTCTGTACCAGGGTGAGCTGAATGTCCCCCGTTCCCGGCGGCAGGTCGATGACGAGGAAATCGAGATCCTGCCAGTTGGTCTCCCCTAGCAATTGTTGCAGTGCCGAAGTCACCATCGGACCACGCCAGACCATGGGGGTTTCTTCTTCCACCAGGAAACCCATCGACATCAGTTGCAGGCCCTGGGCCTGCTTGGGAACGATCCGCTTGCCGTCGGTTTCCGGCCTGCCGCCCGCACCGAGCATGGTCGGAATGCTCGGACCATAAATGTCCGCGTCGAGGATGCCGACCCGGGCGCCGTCGGCGGCCAATGCCAGGGCGAGGTTGACCGCGGTGGTGGATTTGCCCACACCGCCCTTTCCTGATGCCACCGCAATGATGTTGCGTATTTGCTCAAGGGGCTTGAGCTCACCCTGCACCTTCCGCGGTGCGACTTTCCATGAAAAGTTGACCACCGCGGACTCTACCGACGGATCGGCTTCGAGGGTGGTCCTGATTGTCTCCACCATGGTTTCGCCGAGTCCGCCGGCCGGGTAAGGGAAGCAAACGTCCACCGCCACTTTGCTCGCGTCGATGCCGACACCGCGCACATGCCCCGCAGCAACGATGTCGGTGTCAAGATACTCGTCGCGGACGGTGGAGAGCAGGTCTTTGACTTTCTGTTCGGTCAGTTCGCTCATTCAGCGGGCTGTCGCGCACCCTGGCCTTCCTTGCGAAGAAGCAACCATCGTACCAGCGCCGGGATCATGACGATGGCCCCGACCATATTGGCCAGGAAGATGAACACCAGCAGGACGCCCATGTCGGCCTGGAACTGCAGTGCCGAAAACAGCCAGGTGCCGACCCCGGCGCCCAGCGTCAGGCCGGTGAAGATCACCGCGCGGCCGGTCAGGCGCAGGGTGCGGTAATAGGCCTCGTGGAGCGAATAACCTTCCTTGAGCAGGCTGTCCAGTTTGCTGTAGATGTAGATGCCGTAATCGACGCCGATGCCCACGCCCAGCGCCACTACCGGCAACGTGTTGACCTTCAGGCCAATGCCGTAAACCGCCATCAGCGCCTCCGCCAGCGTGGAGACCAGCACCAGTGGCAACACGATGCAGAGGGTTCCGCGAATCGAGCGGAAGGTAATCAGGCACAGCAGGATGATCGAGCCGAATACCAGGGCCAGCATCGGCTTCTCGGCGGCCGCCACATCCTCGTTGGTGGCGGCCATGACCCCGACATTGCCCGACGCCAGCAGGAACTGGAGGCGCTCGGGGGTGACTTCCTCGTCCTCGGACAGCGCCTGTAGCTCCGCGCTGTTGAG
>JBFHEJ010000317.1:0-2165 GCA_041584255.1 Lysobacterales bacterium | reverse complement strand
TCAAACCCTACCCGATAAGGAATTCCGGATGAATTATCGTCACCTTGGCAAAAGCGGAATTCAGCTTAGCGAGCTGTCGTTTGGCTCCGGGGTGACGTTTGGCAAGCAGGCCGACGTGAAGAATGCGGTGGAGATGATGGCCGCGGCCTTCGATGCGGGGGTCAATTTTTTCGACAACGCCGAGGCATACGCCGGAGGCAGGTCGGAAGAAATCATGGGCGCAGCGCTCCGGAAGCTCGGCTGGCCACGCGGCAGCTACCTGGTCTCGACCAAGCTGTTCTGGGGGCTGGGCGACGGGGTCAACACCAGCAATACGCTCAATCGCAAGTACCTGCTCGAGGCGATCGGCGGATCGCTGGAACGGTTCGGCCTGGAATACGTCGACCTGCTCTATTGTCATCGTGACGACACGGAAACACCGGTGGGTGAAGTCGTCTGGGCGATGCACGACATCATCGAACGCGGTCAGGCGCTCTACTGGGGCACGTCGGAGTGGGAAGCGGCCCGCATCATCGAGGCGATCGAATTCGCCGAGCGCCATCATCTTCACACGCCGGTGGTGGAGCAGCCGGTCTATAACCTCTTTGAACGTCATCGCTTTGGCCCGGACTACGATGCCGTGTACAACACCCACGGCTATGGCGCGACGACGTGGAGCCCGCTGGCTTCGGGGCTCCTGACCGGCAAGTACAGCGACGGCATCCCCAAAGGTAGCCGCGGCTCGCTTGAGAACATGCAGTGGATGCGCGAACGGTTTACCGACCAAAAAGTTCTGGAGAAGATCGCGGCGCTGGAACCGCTGGCCGCCGAAATGGGCGCCAGCCTGACGCAGTTTGCCCTGGCCTGGTGTCTGCAGAACCCGCACGTGACTTCGGTCATCACTGGCGCCAGCCGAGTCGAGCAGGTGGTCGAGAACATGCAGGCGGTCGAGTTCGTCGATCAGTTCACGCCCGAACTCATGAGTCAGATCGACGAGTTGCTAAGATGACCACCTACCGGACCATGTCCGCCATGGTGATTGCCCGGCCCGTTGATTGGCGACTCGGAGGTGAAAGTAGCCCATGAGCCTCACGATTTGGGTGGCGTTTCTGGTGTTCGTCATCTCGATGGTCGCCATCGACCTGGGCTTTTTTCACCGCAAAGACCGGGTGCCGACGGTTCGCGGCGCACTCGGATGGACCCTGTTCTGGGTTGCCCTGGCGCTGTTGTTCAATGTTGTCGTATTCGTTCTTTATGAGAACAACTTCAGCTGGGCAAGCGTGCCGACCGAACACCTGACGGGGCGGGAAGCCGCTTCACAATTCTTCGTGGCCTACGTGCTGGAAAAATCGTTGTCGGTCGACAACATTTTCGTCATTGCCATGATTTTTGCGTACTTCCGGGTGCCCATCGAGTTGCAGCACCGCGTGCTGTTCTGGGGCATCCTTGGTGCCGTCGTATTACGCGGGATCATGATTGCGCTCGGAATCGTTCTGATCAATCGCTTTGACTGGATCACCTACGTATTCGGCGCCTTGCTGATCTACACCGCCGTTAAAATGCTGTTGATCAGGCACGACACGGTCGAGCCAGGGAGGAACCCCCTGGTAATCCTTGCACGCCGCTGGGTGCCGGTGGCCAACGACTATCACGGTAACCACTTTCTGGTGCGCATTGACGGCAGGCGCTTTGCCACCCCTTTGTTGCTGGCTCTGCTACTGGTCGAAAGCAGCGATATCATGTTTGCGGTTGACTCGATCCCAGCGGTGTTCGCGGTGACCCGCGATCCGTTCCTGGTTTACACCTCGAACATATTCGCCATCCTGGGGTTGCGCGCGCTTTATTTTGTCCTGGCAGGCTACATGCACAAATTCCGTTATCTCAAAAACGCCCTGGTCTACGTGCTCGCCTTCGTGGGCGTCAAGATGTTTCTGAGCAACCATTACCACTTCCCCGCCGAGGTGTCCCTCGGGGTGATACTCGGGATACTGGCGGTGGGCGTCCTGGCATCCCTAAAAGGGGCGGCCAAGGATCCCGCGCCGCTGAAATCTCCCCTGGAATAAACGATCTGCCCGGGGCCAGAGTAAATACTCGCGAAGTATCGACTCTGGCCCCGCCAATGCAGCACGGCCAGTCAGAACGGCCCCAGGCCCCAGTAATACAAAAATGTGCTTAGGCCGATTGCC
>JBFHEJ010000316.1:0-2239 GCA_041584255.1 Lysobacterales bacterium | reverse complement strand
GGCAGGCAGGCCGAGGCGAGTACTGCGTCGGTGCTCAGCTCGTGGTTGCGGAAGATTCGCAATCGTCCGCTGTTGGCGTGGGTCGCGGCGATGAAAAGCTTGACCGGGCACTTCGCACGCAGGTTTTCGAAATCGATCTGGGCCTCGACCACGTCACGCAATGGATTCAGGTCGAATGGGTTGAGCTGATAGGGTGAGAAATAGCGCGTGAGATCCAGCAGGAAAGTCAGGGCCGGCGACAGGGAGATCGCGTGGCCGTCCACGGAATGTGACGCGAGCTCGAAAGGCACGCTCGCGGCCACCGCGGTCCAAAAGGCCGCCAGCGCCTCGCGGGCGCCCTCGGCACCGCCTTCCATGAGACCTTGAGCCATGACCACCGCATTCATTGCTCCGGCGCTGGTGCCGCTGATACCCTCGAAGCGGTACCTTTCGTTTTCGAGCAGGTAGTCCAACACGCCCCAAGTGAAGGCGCCGTGTGCTCCGCCGCCCTGTAGGGCGAGGTTGACAGCTCGACGCCTTTCTAATAAGCGAGACAGCAAGGTGATCGATTCCTACGATTGTTTCGAAACTGGGCCCAACCGGCTTGAATCCAGTGCGTTGGGCCGAATGGTGTCATGCAGCAATACGGCCTGGCAACGACATTGAGGCCGGAATCCGGTCAAAACTATCTATCGATCTGATCTCTAAACGCACGAATGGATAAATAGACTTGACCCCTGTGCTCAGCCCGCCATGGGGCAGGGCTGGGTGAGATCTCCGAGGCGCTCGTTCAGCAGCATATTTTCCCGGTAATCCACCGGAGCTACGATCAGGCTTGGGCCTTGCTCCGTGAGCGCCCACTCCAGCGTCTGCGCAAACTCAGCGCTGGCGTCCACCAGGTGCCCGTGCCACCCGAACGACCGCGCCAGCAGCAGCCAGTCCGGATTCCCGAAGGATAGGTCCGTATGGCGTCCGAATTCGCTCTGCTGCTTCCAGGCGATGAGCCCGTACTCCTTGTCCTCCCAGACCAGCATTGCCAGGTTGGCGTTCAGTCGGCGGGCGGTTTCCATCTCCTGCACGTTCATCAGGAATCCCGCGTCGCCGGCGATGCCGAGCACCCTGCGGTCAGGGTGCACGAGACTGGCGGCGATCGCGCCGGGTAGCGCGAATCCCATCGAACAAAACCCGTTCGGAATCAGGCAGGTGTTCGGTTCGTGGCAGTGAAAGTGCCGCGCGATCCACATCTTGTGGGCGCCAACGTCGGACAGGAGTATGTCCTCCGGCCCGAGAACCTGGCGCGCGTCCCACAACATCCTCTGCGGCCGAATTGAACCCCGTGTGTCGTCTTTCGCGTGTGTCGCCAGCTCGAGTTGCATCCGCCGGCGCACGTCGTCGCGCACAGTCGTCTCGAATTCGGGGACGCCCCGCTGGCGCAGGCGCTCGTTGAGCATCCACAGCGTGTGCGCGAGGTCGCCTACGAGTTCGACCTCAGGGTTGTAGAATTCGTCGATTTCCGCTGGCAGGAAATCCGCGTGAATGATCGTCTTGTCGGCGCATGGATTCCACAGGCGGGGGTGGTACTCCACCATGTCGAAGCCCAGTGCGATCACGAGATCGGCCTGATCGATGGCTAGAGTTGGGATGTCCTTCGCGCCCAGGCCGATGGTGTACAGGCAATAGTCGGCGTCCATGTCGACGGCGCCTTTGGCCATGAAGGTGCTCAGAACCCCGATCCCTGTTTGCGCGCAGAACGCGCGCAGTTGTTTCGATGCCCGTTTGCGTATTGTGCCGTTCCCCGCCACGATGACGGGCCGTTTCGCCCCGGCCAGCAGCGCGAACGCCCGGTCGACGATCTTGTCGTCGGGCCCCGGGCGCCGGTAACGGCGGGCCGTCATGGGTTGCGCCTCCACCGCGTGTTTGGCGATATCCTCCGGCAACTCGATGTGCACGGCGCCAGGTTTCTCGCTGCGCGCGACGCGGACGGCTTTGCGCACGATTTCAGGGATAGTCCGGGCGTTGTAGACGGTAGTCGCCCACTTCGTGACCGGGCGGAACATCTCCACCACGTCCATGATCTGATGGGATTCCTTGTGCAGCCGCGCGGTCGAGCCCTGGCCGGTCAGCACCAGCATAGGCGCGCGATCCATGTTGGAGTCGGCGACGCCGGTGATCAGGTTGGTGGCGCCCGGTCCAAGTGTGCCCAGGCAACCTGCTGTGTGGCCGGTCAGGCGCCCGTAGACCTCGGCCATGAACGCGGCGC
>JBFHEJ010000315.1:0-2297 GCA_041584255.1 Lysobacterales bacterium | reverse complement strand
GGCGTCTCGCCAAACATCAGGCCGGAATCCACCGTCGGCGCCTCGAGGCTGACTTCCTCGATGCCGAGCGCGCTGATGCCGGCAAAGAGTCCCGGCGTTACCGGCCGCCTCTCGGCTTCAATGACCTGGGCGTCAACGGGAATCTCCAGTCCGTAGTCGACCGCGGTGATCACCCCGTCGACTATGAGGATGTCCGCACTCTCCATTGGGCCGGGTTGCAACATGGTGTGCACCGTGGCGTCGTCGATGAAAATCGTTTGTGACCACAGCGGTGCGGCGAAACTGGCCAGCAGTGCCAGGCAGCCGATTCGCGTCGTAGTTCTCGTGTTCATCGTGACGCCTCCAGGTCCTGGCCGAGCTCAAAGTCCGAGACTGGCTGCAAGGCGGAGTCATGGCGGTCGTATACAGCGGCGCCGTCAATGTAGACCCGGTCGGCCAGCGTGTAGATGCTGAACGGGTCCCCGCTCCAGATAACGAGGTCCGCCATCTTGCCGCGCTCGATCGTGCCGGTCTGATCGAGAATGCCCAGCGATCGTGCCGGGTTGGCGGTGATCCAGCGCACCGCGCGTTCCGGGGTTATGTCGAGTCCCAGGCGCCGACCACGAGTCATCGCCTTGGCGGCTTCGACGTTCAGGCGCTGTATCAGTTGGCCGGAATCGGAGTGGACGATGGCGCAACTGCCTTCAGGCCGGTCAGTGAGGGCGATGTTTTCCTGGATGCCGTCGTAAGCTTCCATTTTGAATCCCCACCAGTCCGACCAGATCGCGGCGCAAACTCCCGCGTTGGCCAGTTCGTCGGCGATCTTGTAGGTCTCCACGCCGTGGTGGAATGCGGTCACGGAGTAGCCGTACTCGCGGGCCAGGTCGAGAATCAGCAGCATCTCGTCGGCCCGGTAACAATGCATGTGGACCAGGATTTCGCCCCGCAGCACGCCGGCCAGGGTATCGAGCCCAATATCGCGCTCCGGCAACTTGGCGTCTTCCTTGCCGTCTTCCAGGTCTGCTTCGTATTTTTCCCAGTCCGCGATGTATTTCTGCGTCTTGGCCCACTGCTCCCGGTAGCCGGCCACGTTACCCATGCGGGTCGAGGGCGTAAGCCCCTTGTCGATGCCGTAAACCCGTTTCGGGTTTTCGCCGCAGGCCATCTTCAGGCCCTGTGGGGCGCCCGGGAACTTCATCGCCTGGTAGCTCCTGGCCGGAACATTTTTGATGGTCACGGAGCGACCACCAATCAGGTTTGCAGAGCCGGGCAGAAGTTGCATCGAGGTCACGCCGCCCGCCAGCGCGTGCGCGAAGCCCGGATCTTGCGGCCACAGGCTATGCTCGGCCCATACTTGCGGGGTGGCTGGCGCAGTGGCTTCGTTCCCGTCTGAGAGGGCCTCGGCGCCGGGTGAAGGATAGACGCCGAGATGCGAGTGGACGTCGATCAGTCCGGGCGTCAGCCAGCGGCCCGTCGCGTCGACAACTTCCACCTGCGCATATTCCGATGCGGCTGCGGCAGTGCTGCTACCCACGGCGACGATGCGGCCATCGGCAAAAAGGACGCTCGCGCCCTCGAGACGTTCACCGGTTCCAGTCAGAACGGTGGCGTTTTCGATGAGTGTCGGTGGCGCCGGAATGGGTGCGTAGGTGGAGGAGTAGGGCTCTGAGGCCATTGTTGCCTGCACGCTGCAGAGTACCAATCCTGCCAGCGTGGCGACGGAACGAAGGGGAGTCATGGCTGCTTGGGAAAGTCCTGTGGGGCAAGGCATGCGATGTTATCAAAACGGTGCTGGGCTATCATTCTCCAATGCTTTCAGCGATCATCAAATTCTCTTGCAATCTCTGATCTCAGACGCCGACTTTGCAGCCTGGGTTGCGGACAGCCTGGCGCGGGGCGACAACGTGCTTGCCCGCAGCAACCAGGGAACCCTCCTGAAGTTCGAAGGCGAAGGTCAGACCGTTCTGGTCAAATGCCCGATGGGCGAGGGCATGGTGCTGAGGGCACGTCGACGCACCCTGATGAGGGAATTCGAGGCCTATCAGCGGATGGAGGGCCTCGAAGGGGTGCCGTGCTGTTACGGCCTCGTCGATGGTCAGTACCTCGCGCTGGAATACATCCGCGGCGTTCACTACCGTGATGCGCAATTTCGTGACCGTGAGGGATGGTTTGAAGCATTCCTCGACGTCATCCGCGGCATTCACGACCGGGGTGTCAGCCATGGCGACCTGAAGTCCAAGGATAATATCCTGGTGACCGAGGACGAGCGCCCGTGCATCATCGATTTCGGCACCGCTTTTGTCCGCCGCCAGGGCTTT
>JBFHEJ010000314.1:0-2400 GCA_041584255.1 Lysobacterales bacterium | reverse complement strand
CGCCGGTGGCATTGGGCAGCGCGTTCCTGAACAACACCCCTTTGGTGGCGATGATGATCCCTGTCGTGCGTGACATCAGCCAGGCGGCGCGACTGGCACCATCGAAATTGCTGATTCCACTCAGCTTCGCATCGATTCTTGGCGGTGCAGCCACGGTGATCGGAACGTCCACCAACCTGGTGATCGCCGGACTGGTCTTTGCCGACTCCGGCGAGCGTCTGAACATTTTTTTCCACACGGCAATTGGCCTGCCGGCTGCCATCATCGGCATCGCGTTTCTGACGATGTGGGGCAGCCGGCTGCTGCCAGATACCCGTGTGCCCGAGGATACGCAAGTCATCAGGCACCTGTACCGCGCCGAGTTCAGAGTGTTTCGTGACGAACAGGCCAATATCGCCGGCCTCGTGGGCAAAACCCTGATCACGTCCGGATTGGCGACAACGCCCGGGCTCAAGCTCCTCGGCGTGGAAAGAAAGCGCACTTTGATGGAACCGGCTGATGACCTGGTTCTGCACCACGGTGATCTTCTGATCTTCGAAGCCAGGGCGAATGCCTTGCCATCGCTGTGGTCGCGCCTTGGCCTGCGGCCCCATGTTGCGTCCAGGGGCCTGGATAACCGCCACACGCACGAGCTGGTGGAGGTAGTGGTCTCGCCCAACTTTTACGCGCTGGAAAAACGCATTTCGTCCACGCGGGCCGAGGAACCCTACGCCGATGTTCAAATTGTGGCCTACTCCCGCGGCGGCAATGCAGTGCAAGAGCCCATACTCAGTACGCGATTCAGGCCGGGCGACGCCATGGTGCTGGAGGTGCCGGACGACTTCTTTTACGTGGCCCAGCGCGAAGAGGATTTCACCGTGATCAAGCGGGTGCGCGGGTACAGCGTGCAGCGCGTCAGCCGGGCGGTGACTGCGGGACTGATCACACTCGCCATGTTGGTGGCGGCCGCCTCCGGCTTGATGACCATGCTCAATGCCTCGCTGTTGGCCGGCACCCTGATGCTGTTGACTGGATGTCTTTCCCTGCACAACGCCTGGCACAGCATAGAATGGGAAACCCTGGTGGTGCTCGCTGCCGCGATCAGTCTCGAGTCGGCCATCACCCATACAGGGCTCTCGCAAGTCATCGCTGACCAGATTTTCCTGATCGGCGGTGGCAGCCCGATGCTGGCACTCATGGCCGTATTCCTGGGCTGCATCGTGATGACCAACATCATTACCAATGCCGCTGCCGCGGCCTTCATGTTCCCGGTGGCCATGTCGTTGGCGACCCAGCTCGGTGCGAACCCGGCGCCTTTCATCGCCATTCTCATGTTGGGAAGCTCTTACGCATTCATCAACCCGGCGGGCTATCAGACCAACCTGATGGTCATGCAGCCGGGTCGCTACGTATTCTACGACTACGTGCGGCTCGGCGTTCCTGTGACGTTGGTAGCCGGCGCCACCGGCCTGCTGCTGGCGTCCTTGGTGTGGCGTTTTTAAAAAAGGGGCACTCCGGCGGAATCGTCTGAAGCCGCAATCTTTCCCATCCCGGAGCTCTGTTGCGTCTTTTTCAGTCCTTTCTTGGTCGAACCCTCGCCAGAACCCGCGACGGCAGTCCCGCGATCCGCAAAAAGCCCTCCGCATCGGTCTGATCGTAACTTCCACCAGCCTCCATGCTGGCGATCTCCGCGTCGTACAGGCTGTTTGGACTTTCGCGCCCTTCGATCGAGACATTGCCCTTGTAAAGACCAAGCGTGATGGACCCGGTCACGGGCTCTTGCGCTTCGCGGATGAAAGCCATCAGCGCGTCCAGCGAGGGTGCATACCAGTGGCCGTAGTAGACGAGTTCTGCCACCTCCGGCGACAGGCGGTCCCGAAGGTGCACCAAGTCGCGATCGAGGGTGATTTGCTCGAGCGCCCGGTGGGCTTCGTAGAGCAGCGTCATGCCCGGCGCCTCGTAAACGCCGCGGCTCTTCATTCCGACAAAGCGATTTTCGATAATGTCGATGCGACCGACGCCGTTGCGCCCCCCAATGTCATTGAGCGCCGCCACCAGTGCATGGGGCGAGAGTTGCTTGTCGTTCACGCACACGGGCACGCCGCCATCGAAGCCGATCGACAATGACTCGCCCTGCTCAGGGGCTTCTCTGGGTGACACGCTCATCTGGAAGTCGATGATGTCCATGCCGATGACATTCGGATCTTCCAGCCGGCCGGCCTCGTAGGATACATGCAGGCAATTCTGGTCAGAGCTGTAGGGCTTTTCAGTGGTGGCGGAAACCGGGATGCCCTTTTCCGTACAGAAAGCCAGCATTTCCCTCCGACCTGGAAAACGCGCCCTGAAGGCAGCGTCGCGCCACGGCGCAATGACCTCAACGCCAGTGTCGAGCGCCTCTGCAGCGAGCTGGAACCGGCACTG
>JBFHEJ010000313.1:0-2441 GCA_041584255.1 Lysobacterales bacterium | reverse complement strand
CCTCGTTCGCAGGGCAATGCAGGCGCCAGGCGCTGGCTGCGCCCGGTTGCAGGCTTCGCAGTGGCCGCCACGGTTGCCCTCATGGCTGTAATTGCGGTGGCGCCCAACCTGCCAATTGCAGGTGGCGATGGCGCTCAGCAGTCCGCAAACGTCGAGAGGCAGCCATTCACCAGCCCCAACATACTCTCGAGCAGCCCGGTCTCCAGGCCGGTCAATCTGAGCGGCGAGGATGGAACGCCCGCCGGCAGAATGAACTCTTACATCCTCAGGCACTACCAGGTTGCAGGCACCTCAGGCGGCAGCGGTTTTGTATCCTTCGTCCCGATAGTGGCCACAAAGTCAGCCACATCGCGCCCCGAAGAGAGCGAAACTCAAGATACTGACAAGCCGGCACAAGAGAACGAACCGGTCCGACGGTGAAGCCATTGGCAGTGATCCCATCGGGGTCTGCAGTGCATGCTGTCCTGCGTATGCCGCTGCTCCTGATCGCCGCTTTGATCGCCACTTCCCTGGCAGCCCAGGAAAACTCCGAGTTCAACGAGGCTGTTGATCGCCTGAACCGGATGTCCGTGGCCATGAGCCAGATGACTTACCAGGGCACCTTCGTTTACGTCCAGGGTCCGCTGGTGGAAACCATGCGCATCACGCACGTCGTTGACGACGACGGAATTCACGAACGGCTGGTGGCCGAAACCGGCCGCCAAAGAGAGCTTTGGCGGGATTCCAGTGGTGTCCAGTGGATAGCCAAGGACAGTCGTGAGGTGGTCCTCGATCCTGCCTTAAATCGCAGTTACTTCCCGGAGATGACTGCCGGTGACCTGAAGGCCGCCGCCAATCATTATGAGATCAGTCTTGGCGGACTTGAGCCGCTCGCCGGAAGGCTCGGGCGGCAACTCAATATCGTGCCACGCGACGAGTATCGCTATGGCTATACGCTTTGGCTGGAGGACCCTTCCTGTCTGCTGCTCAAGTGGGAGATTTACGAGCAGCGGGGGCGGCCGCTGGCGCGGCTGATGTTTACCGATATCCGCGTAGGCCAGGAAGTCGACCTCGACGAGCTGCGTGCGTCAGATGCAATGGACGGCTTTCAGACTCATGTGTCCAAGCTCCCGGAAAAGCAGGAGATCACGCGGGCGAAACCGCGGTGGGCACCGGCCCAGCTGCCCCCTGGATTCAAGCTGACCGCCCACCGCCGTCAGCAAAAGCAGGCAGCCGATCTGTTTCAGCACCTGGTATACAGCGACGGCATCGCAACCGTGTCTGTATATGTGGAGCCAGCGATCGAGGGTCAGGAGCCGCCGCAGGGGACCAGCCGTCTCGGCACTACTCACGCTTTCTCGCGCCACTCCGAGGGTATGCAAATCACGGTGGTCGGCGATGTTCCGGCAATCACTGTGAGAGAAATCGGCATGTCGGTTGCTGCCAACGCGCCATAGCACTAAGCCCTTGAAACCAGCCTTTCCTGCTCATACAACTGGAGTCAGGAAGGGTAAGAAAACCCCCGAGACAATCGCATGATCGCTCAACAGGGACGCGTCACGGCCATACAGGGATCAAATGCCGTGGTCCGCGTCGGAGGCACCAGCGGCTGCGCCGCGTGTGACGCTGGCAAGGGTTGCGGTGCGGGCGTATTCGGACGGTTGCTGAAACGCAATCCAGTCTCGGTCTGCGTGTTCAACGACATTGACGCGCAAGTCGGCCAGGCGGTAGAAGTCGGAATCGCGGAAGAGCGTTTTCTTGCCCTGGTGTTCAGGCTATACATCCTGCCCTTGCTGGGTGGGCTTGCAGGAGCCGTAACGGGATTCGCTGTTGCCCAGCGGGCCGACGCAGCAGGTCCTGCGGCCGACCTCCTGATACTGCTGGGTGGACTGGCGGCAGCAGCGGTGTGCCTGTTATGGGCGCGGCAACGGCTGCGGGAATTTCCACTCGACAACACGGTCCATCTAATGCGCGAAGTTCCGGCCAATGAATGCGGCGCTGTACAAATTCAGCGAACGGGTCCGGGCCTGGCGAAGGAATTAAAGAACTTGAAGAGGTGAAAACGTGAAGAGAAAATTCATATCGGCCAGCGTTCTGATTGTACTGCTCGCATTCAGCCACGCTGGCTTTGCGCGTGTCACCGGTCTTCCGGACTTCACGACGCTGGTCGAGGAGGCGGCGCCTGCGGTGGTCAATATACAGGTCGCCCAGTTCGGGGAGCGCGTGCGCAGCGCCGACCGTGGCACGCAGCAGCAAGGACAGCCGCCGTACCCACAGGAAGACTTGCCGGAGCTATTTCGTCGTTTCTTTGGTCAGCCGGACGGCCCGGATTTCGGTGAGCCCGATCGCTTCGGCACCGGTTCCGGATTCATCATCGAGGCGGACGGTTTCATCATCACCAACCATCATGTGATCGAAGGTGCTGACGAGGTCATCGTGCGGCTGGCCGATCGTCGGGAGTT
>JBFHEJ010000312.1:0-2505 GCA_041584255.1 Lysobacterales bacterium | reverse complement strand
GCAGCCATATGCCAGTCCCGATCACGGCAGCGCCGATAATACTGCCCACCGCGCCCAGGCTTCGCTCGGTTGCGATGATGAATACGGTCCAGCCGGCGACGAGAATCAGTCCGCTGAAATAATGCAACGGGCCCAAACCGTCGCCATTGAATGCATTGCGCGCCCAGTGAAACCATGACCAGCCCGAGGGATTGTAGCTGGCGAACACCAGCGCCAGGGCGCCGAGCCAACGCCAAAGAAAATCGACGAACCCGAAGGACTTGTGTGTCTTAAAGGTTTTGCTGTTATTCATGGTTGCAGGCGCCCTGGTTCGAATGCATCATTTTAGCGGTGAACGGCGGGGCAGGCACGCAACGGCATGTGACGCAGTCATGAAGCGAATGCCTCGGTATACTTGCTGCGCTGTAAACCCGTTGCTTTGAGGAGGCCGCACTTTTGATTGCTTCTTTTTTTGGGTGCAAGGGAACATCATTCAGTCTGCGTCTGGCCACATGGACTGCCGCGGTGGGTTGCATGATGGCCTCGGCCAGCCATGCGGATGACACCTGGATCCTGGTCGACACCGAGCGATTGACTCTCAGCGTCATGCAGGGAGAGCAACCGGTTAGAGAGTTTGCTGCCGTGTCCATTGGCCGAAACGGCACGACAGCCAGCAAAATTTATCTGGATCACCGTACCCCGCTGGGGTCATTCAAAATTTCGGCCATCCGAGACAGCGAGCGCTACTACCGCTTCATCGGGATCGACTATCCAGACCTCGAATACGCCCGTAGGGCGTTGAATGAGGGCGTCATCGACTCCGCGGCGTACGACGCAATTCTGACTGCCCACGAGCAGGGCCGTGAGCCTCCGGCAACCACGCCTCTCGGCGGACATATCGGCATTCACGGCCTCGGCGACGGAGATCGCCGCATTCATGAAGAGTTCAACTGGACGGAGGGCTGCGTCGCCCTGACCAACGAAGAAGTCGACGAATTGCTCCAGTGGGTCAGGCCGCGCATGCGGGTGGTCATCCTGTGACATGCGTTACTTGATCAAAATTGCCCACAACGCAGTTTGCCCCTGATAGAATTGCAGCGGGCTCCGAGGAGAGCTTTCCACATTTGCACCTTTTGAGGACCTGGAGGAGAACGTGAAAAACAGATCTAAAACCCTGATGGCCGCCTTGATGCTGATCCTGGCCGTAGGCCTGACAGGATGTGCCACTACATCAGATGTCAAGCGCCTGGAGGGCGAGGTTCAGTCCGCAATGGACAGGGCCACCGCCGCCCAGGCTTCTGCCGACGAAGCCAAGAGCGAAGCCGCGGCAGCCCGCGCCGCAGCACAACGCGCCGAGCAAGCAGCCATGGACGCGAAAGCCGCAGCCGAGGCCACCAATCAAAAGATTGACAACATGTTCAAGAAAACGATGCAGAAATAAGCCACGTCGACTGAACGCCTTCAGCCCGGCGCCGGTTTATCCGGCGTCGGGCTCATCCTTCCAGCTTTTGAATCAACCTTACGGGCCGCCCGGTCTGTTCCTTGACAGTGCGCGCCAGGCTTTCCTGCGAAACATAGTCCGCCAGATCACCGGCAGTCTCGCGCAAGAGATCCCTGGCCAGGCGCTCCAGCTCATCCTGGCCCCTGTCGTCTTCTTCCAGAACAGGATGTACTTCGAGGTACAGGCCGTCCTCACCCCAGCCAGCCTTGATCGGCTGATTGACGAATTGCACGGCGGTTCCGACGCGCACTGAATCGAACAGCATTTCGATGTCTTCCGGATAGAGGCGGATACAACCGTGGGTGACGCGCATGCCAACGCCATAAGGTCGGTTGGTGCCATGCAACAGATAGCCGGGAATGTCCAGGCGCATGGCATAGTCCCCAAGCGGGTTTTCCGGGCCCGGCGGCACGACCCGTGGCAGATAGTCCCCGCGATCGGCGTGCTCCTTGCGTATTGAGTCCGGCGGCGTCCACGACGGGCTCTTGACCTTTGCCGTAATGCGGGCAGAACCCAGCGGTGTTGCCCAGTCCTGGCGGCCGATGCTAACGGGATGCGTAATCATCACGGCCCGCGCGTCCGCATCCCCCTTCTCCGGAAAATAGTAAAGCCGCATTTCTGGAATGTTGAGGACGAAACCTCTCCGGTCGGCTCGTGGAATGACATAGCGGCTCGGAATGGCAACCCGCGTGCCGTCACCAGGCAACCAGAACTCCACGTCCCGGTTCGCAATGCGGATCTCTTCGTGACCCAGATTGTAGCGACGGGCGATGTCCGCCAGCGTGTCGCTTGCATCCGCAATGGCGACCGTCTCCACACCGACCACGTCCAGCCCATCGGCCGGAAGTTCGAGGAAATCCGCCCAGGCGGCAGAGCTGGCGGAGATCGTCGCGAGCCCGAGTTTTAGCAAATATCTTGTCACTGATAGCGCACTGTTCTGAACCAAGCTGCGAATTATAAGACAACCGCGGCCGATGGATGGTGCTGGCTGGCCTCGCCGGGCGCTGGGTGCTACGAAATCAGCG
>JBFHEJ010000311.1:0-2539 GCA_041584255.1 Lysobacterales bacterium | reverse complement strand
CCGCGGTCCGCAGGCCCGCGAGTACCTGTTGAAGTTGTTGGCGAACGACATCGGGAAACTGGCGATACCGGGCAAGGCGCTCTACAGCTGCATGTTGAACCCTGAAGGCGGCGTCATCGACGACCTGATCTGTTACCACCTGGCAGCCGACCACTACCGCGTCGTGGTCAATGCCGCCACGCGTGAAAAGGATCTCGAGTGGATGACCACGCAGAGCGATGGTTACGACGTCGACGTCGTGGCGATGCAGGAATACGGCATGCTGGCGGTTCAGGGACCCCTGGCGCGTGACCGCGCGCTGGGTCTGTTGGCGCCTGACCTGCGGGACATCGCCGAATCGCTCGAATCCTTCAGCGCGGCGCAATGCGGTGACCTCTTCGTGGCCCGCACCGGTTACACCGGCGAGGACGGCTTTGAGATCATCGCACCCGAAAGCGGATCGCGGCCGCTGTGGGACAGTCTCCAGGCGGTGGGCGTGAAACCCTGCGGCCTCGGCGCGCGCGACAGCCTTCGTCTCGAGGCCGGCATGAACCTTTACGGCCAGGATATGGACGAAACCGTCACGCCACTGGAGTCAGGACTGGGATGGACCGTTTCCATGGACAGCGATCGCGCCTTCAATGGCCGTGAGGCGCTAGAGGCACAGAAGGCGAAGGGCGTGCAGCAGCGTTTTACCGGCCTTGTTCTTCTGTCACGCGGCGTGCTGCGCCATGGCCAGACGGTGCGAACCGCAAGCGGCGAGGGCGTCGTCACCAGTGGCGGTTTTTCGCCGACACTCGAGCATGCAATCGCCTTTGCCAGGCTGCCTGCCGGCACGGAAGACAGCTGCGAGGTGGACATCCGGGGGCGTTGGCTTGAAGCTCGGACTCTGCGCCCGCCGTTTGTGCGATTCGGCAAGGCTAGTGATAGAATGCAGGCCTTGCTGGATGCCATGGGCAAGGGATGATTTGACCCGGGTATCGACAGCCTAAGGAGCCCAAATCAAATGAGCGAAATCCCTACCGACCTCAAGTACCGGGAAAGCCACGAATGGGTGCGCGAAGACGAGGCTGAAGGCGTCGCGGTCGGCATTACCGATCATGCTCAAGCCGAACTTGGGGACATGGTTTACATCGAGCTGCCCGAGCCGGGCATGAGTTACGCCCAGGGCGACGCCTGCGCCGTCGTCGAGTCGGTCAAGGCGGCTTCGGACATTTACGCGCCGCTCAGCGGTGAAGTCGTCGAGGTCAACGAGGCGCTGGAAGACGACCCCGGCCTGGTCAACAACGACCCCTACGGCGACGGCTGGCTGTTCCGCATGGAGCCCAGCGACCCATCGGAGATGGATGGCTTGATGGACGCCGATGCTTACTCTGAGACCATCGGCGACTAAGAAAGCGGCCTCAAAAACGATCCCTTGCTCCCAGGCGGTGTTCTCGGCCTGTTCAGACGCTCAGGTACGGGCGTACACACTCCGCTTTTAGCAGGCCTCGGGCCTGCCCTGAAAACAAGATCTCATTTCTTGAGACCGGTTTCCCGATTTTCTGGCGTCAGGCCATTCATTGAGGCTGGGCTGCCTGGCACGCCGGTACGTTGTCTAGCGCGATGCGTGTGATCGGAATCTCACCCATCAGTCCCAGTGACGGGATGTTGTAACGCACGATGGCGTTATTGCAATCAATGAATTCGATTTCGATAGTTCCGTAGTTGGGATCCTGCATGGGCCCCGGCTCGGCACTGTTGAACACGCCACCTTCGGTCAGCTCGATTTCGAGGCTTGCCAGGTTGCCCGCATAGGTCCCGAACGCCGTCAGCCAGCGGTGTCCCGCTTCTCCCAGGATGGCCACGATGCCCGGTTCCGGGCGCTCCGTGTCGTAGGTGAACCAGGCCAGGAAAATTGCACCGATGTCCGGAAAAACGGTGATGAAAAAGCCCTGACCCGCGGTCGCCGCGTTGAACCAGGCGTCGTTCAGGCCGTTGTTGATCACGAAATCAAGGCCCGAAGCTTCGACCACCTGGATCGGCGTGCCGTCCAGGTTGACGTTATTGATGGCATTGGTGTCGACGATAGTGAGTATGGCGCCAATGAAATACTGACCCGGCGGCAGGTCAATGGGGAGCGTCGCCATGAACGCGCTGTTGTCGCTGGCGCCTGCCGCGAGCCCGGGGCGGTTCTCAGAACCGATCGGTGTGTCGGATTCGGAAATAATGTTGTTTTGCGAAGCGTAGAAGGTGATCGTGTAGCCCTCGGACGTCAGCGAACCGATATTCGTGGTTGTGCTCTGGATGGCAATCATATCGCCTTGCTCGAACACCCCGGCGGGCGCATTGACCGATTGCAGCGCAAGCTCCGCAGCCGGTGTGCCCTGGACCTGGATGGCTTCGTTCTCGAGGTTCGAGTTGTTGCCATTATTGGCGTCGTTGACGTCGATGATCGCGCCGATGAAGTAGCTGCCAGGGGCGATGTTCTGGGGGAGACTCAGGTTGACGCTGAAATTGTCCGAATTGCCAGCACCCAGTGCCGGGCGATTGGCACTGCCGAGCAGGATGTCGCCGCTGG
>JBFHEJ010000310.1:0-2540 GCA_041584255.1 Lysobacterales bacterium | reverse complement strand
TCGGCACCCACCCGCACCGTGACATGGAAATCATCACTTACGTGCTGGACGGCGCCCTGGAGCACCGCGACTCCATGGGTAACGGCTCGGTCATGCGGCCCGGCGACGTGCAGCGCATGAGCGCCGGCACCGGTGTCACGCACAGCGAATTCAACCATTCACCGGACGACCCCGTGCGCCTGTTGCAGATCTGGATATTGCCTGACCGCAAGGGGCATCAGCCCGGCTATGAGCAAAAGCATTTTGCCGACGAGGACAAGCGCGGCCGCCTGCGACTGATCGCTTCGCATGGCGGCGACGATGGCTCGGTATCGCTCAACCAGGACGCGCGAATTTTTGCCGGTCTTTTCGACGGCGACGAACGCGCTGCCTATGCTCTGCCCGAGGGCCGCGTTGCCTGGGTGCAGGTGGCCAACGGCACGCTGACCCTGAACGGGGAGCGGCTCGAAACCGGCGATGGCGCCAGTTTCGACTCGGCGGGTGAGCTGCACATCAGCAACGGCCGGAACGCCGAAGTATTGCTGTTCGACATGGCTGCCTGAGTCTGCTGCAAGCGGAAATTTGAATTCAGGGGCATGGAAATGAAATCGTTTTACGGAAACGGGACGTGCGCGCATCGAGGAAGACGAAGGCGTTCAGCGTGCCCTTCGAGGTTAAAAAAAGCGGCGAGTAATGTGAAAGGGCGCTGATGACGTGACCGCGAATTAGCCCCTCGCCAATTCAGTCAGTTTCCTCACCGTGTTGAAATTGCGTGCGGTCGCAGGAACCCCCAGGCACCTCTCGACTTTTTCAGCCAGTTTTGAACGGGCGAAGCCATCCGGCGTGTAGAGAAAGAACACGCGCCCGTCCAGTTTGAACTTTTCGGTGTCGCTCTTGATTGCCAGGAGCGTTCCAAGATCGGGTTTTTCCGGTTCACGCTCCAGGAAGAAAAAATGCAGAAACTTTCCCTCGGTGGTCGGGAGGGAATTCCGAGCCACCGCATCTTCGAGCTGTTGCCGGCTCAGCAACAGCACGCCGGGCCGGAAGCCGAAGGACGCTTCAACCGCATCCGAGATTTCGGCTGCGTCATTTGCGGCACAAGGTCTGTCACTCTGAAAAACGACATTGCCGCTCTGGATGTAGGTGCGGATTGCGCCGTAGCCCAGCGCCTCCAGAATCCGCACCAGTTCCTTCATTGGCAGCTTGTGGTGGCCGCCGACATTGATGCCGCGGAATAGAGCGATATGGGTTGTCATGTGAGTATTAATCCAGCCCGGAGAATAACAAGGGGATTGGTGGGCCCTGTTGGATTTGAACCAACGACCAATCGATTATGAGTCGACTGCTCTAACCACTGAGCTAAGGGCCCGGTATCCGAGCGCATTTTAACTGAGATAGAAATCGATATGTTCTACACTGCGCTCCCCCACAGCCATATCCGACCCATGCGAAATAAGGTCCCGCCTCCACTGATAATGATCGCAACCGGCACGCTGATGTGGTGGGTGGCGCGAGGCCCGTTGGGCTATCCCATCAGCCTTCCGCTTGTGCCTGAAATCAGAACCGTGGTCATTGCCTTGGGCGCGCTTGTCGTTGCGCTCGGGATCGTCCGGTTTGCCCGCCTCAAAACCACCGTCAATCCGGTCAAGCTCGACGAGTCCAAACGCCTTGCGACTACCGGCATTTATCGCCTCAGCCGCAACCCCATGTACCTGGGCCTGGCCATCATGCTGGTGGGCTGGGGTATCCACCTTGGCAGCGTGGCCAATATTCTGCTGATCGTCGCTTTTGTCGCCTACATGACCCAGTTTCAGATCAAGCCGGAGGAAGCTGCCTTGCGTCGCCTTTTCGGCCAGGAATACGAGGACTACTGCAGCCGCGTGAGACGCTGGCTCTAGACTCCGGGAAACACACCAGTTCGCCTTCTGCTTGACAATCCGACTTTTCTCGACCACTATTTAGTTAGTCAACTAACTAATCCGCTCAAAACATGGCTGCAGCGCCCGATCAGGCTGTCAAACCCACCGCGCGAAAACTCGTCGAAGCCGCGGCAGATCTGTTCTGGCGCAACGGCTATGAGGCCACCGGGCTCGCCGAGATTTACCAGGCCGCCGGCGTCAACAGCGGAAGTTTCTACTATTTCTTCAAGACCAAGGAAAACCTGCTGCTCGCCGTTCTCGACCACCACCTGGACGTGATGCACGCGCGCATCTTCGGGCCGATCCGGCGCGCGTCGCTGTCGCCCGTGGGGAAGGTGTTTGCCGTCCTGGGCTTCTACCGGGATTTCCTGAAGAACACTGGGTTCGAAATGGGCTGCCCGATTGGAAGCCTCGCCCTCGAACTGGGATCGCCCAGTGCCCAGGTCAGGGGGCGACTGTCGAGGATCTTTGACGCCTGGTGCGCCGAGATTCGCGGGTTCCTCGTCGAGGCATCGGCGGAATTGCCGCCGGGTACTGACCTCGATTCGCTTGCCCGCTTCGTGCTCACCGTTATGGAGGGCGGCGTGATGCAAGCGCGCACCGCCAGGTCCCTGCAGCCATTCGATGACAGCGTCGAAGCGC
>JBFHEJ010000309.1:0-2542 GCA_041584255.1 Lysobacterales bacterium | reverse complement strand
GCCATCTGCATCGAGGAAATCGGTCGGCTGGGGCACGGGTTGGCCGGCCTTGATGGTCACTGTCTGTCCGGCGTACACCATGCGTGTGCCCGGAAATGCCGGATCACGATGCGTCACCGAAACGACCCCCGAATACACGTAAACCTGCGACTCCAGGGGGCGGGCCAGCACATCGAATTCGGTGCCCTGCACGCCCATGACGCCTTCCTTGGTCTGCACCTTGTAAGAGTCGCGGCGGCTGGAAAAGGCCGCCGAGATCGTGCTGCGCAGTTTTCCCCTGATTAGTGAAAGCAGGCCTTCGGGCTCGTCGCCCGGAACGAACTCCTCGATTTCCACCCGGCTGTTCTCGGCCAGGGTGAATGTGCTTCCCTCATTGAGGGCAACTTCCAACCAAGACAGGGCTCGCGTCACCAGGACATCCTTGCGCAATACGCTGTCACGCTCGGCGAGTGCCACCGGCGCCTGGCCCTCGCGAAGGGCGTCGGCACTGCCACGCAGCGTCGCCACCACGCCGACTTCGGGATTGCCCTGGGCAAAGACCGGTGCGCAAGAAGCGATGCAGCAGGCCACCAGGAAGCTGAGCACGGGCCACCTAGAAGTCATAGCTGACCCCCAGGCTGATCACCGTTCGGTCGAAATCGTAGATCGACAGCGTTGACTCCTGCTCGACGTAGCTCACCTGCGCACGTATTTGCCAGTGCTCCCGGAACCAGTGGGTCAGGCTGGCAAACGCCGAACTCGTCTCATCCTTGCGCTGCGCCAGGAACACATCGTGCAGGTTATCGAAGTCGGCTTCCTGGTAGCGCAGGCCGGCGCCGATGGCCCAGTCCGGTGTCAGGTTGAATTCGGCAGTAGCTTGGGCGCGCCATTCGTCGCGATCCCAGTTGTTGCCGTCGGTGTCGACATCATCCAACTCGGCGAAGACACGTAGACTCCAGCGTTCGCCCAGCGTCCCAACCACCAGGACACCTCCGCCGGAGGTGTCCCCGCTTCGGTCTTCGGACAATGACACGCTGCGATCATAGTCTTCCGAAGAGAAACGCATGTAGAAATACGATTGCAGGCCACCCCACATGTCGACGAAGACACCCGGTGTGGCAATCAGGCTGTCGCGAAAGGCATCACCGTCAAAGCGGTCATGGCTGTACTCCAGCGGCAGGCGCCAGCCCCAATTTCGGTATGACCCGCCCAAACCGGCCACCAGGTTTGCCCGGGTGAAGTCGTATTCGTCCAGGTCGTGATGAAATGAATGCGAGCCATGGCCCTCGGCGAAGAACAGGAGGTGGTTGCCGAGCGGTTTGCGGTACAGAACATCGGCAAACAAAACGTGGCGAAAGTCCTCCTCGTCCGATACGCCAAAGATGATCCCTTGCTGGTCGGGAAGCAGGGCGACATTGTCGTCATACTCCAGGCGATACCCGATGCTGACTTCGAGCGGCTTCAATGCGCGCTGGTCGTCCATGGCGTATCGTTTCAGGCGGTAGGCGCTAAATGACCCCGGGTCTCGCGCCAGGGCCTGTTCGGCAACGGCCGCCACTTCGCCGTATCGGCCCTGCTGCTGCAGCAGGGCGATGAGGTCATCGGCGGCCTCCTGGGCGAGCACGGCTTCCCGCGCATTCAGCAGGCCCCGAAGCAGAGCCTCCGCGCCGGCCGGATCACCGCTGCTCAAGGACAGGCGGGCGCGGTACAGGTTGGCGAAGTCATCGTCGCCGAGTACGGTCAGCTTTGCCGCCCGCTGCTCGGCGGCAGCGTTGTTTCCAAGCGCCGTATCCATAACCAGCGCTGCGCGGTTAAGTTCCAGATCGTTGGGGGCATCGCCGAGCGATGCGTTCACTTCGGGCAAGGCTGCCTCGAAAGCGTGCATATGGAATTGTGCTAACGCGAAAATTCTGCGATCGCAGACCGTTTGCCGGCTATCGCGCAATGCGCTGGCCACCTCTTCCCAGTGCTGCCGGTCAAAGGCCTGCCTGGCGACCTCGCTGCAAGGGTCCTGGGCGGAAATGGCGCCGTGAAAAAATGCCGCCGTGGCGAAAGCCAATACCTGGATATTCCGGCAGTGAGGGCTGCAGCGCTTCAATCGCAATGATCGTTTACGAGCGGTTGTTGTACCGGAAGTATAGGGCACATCGCTACAAGACGCCTGCGAAAGGCTGGGCGCGCCAGCTGCCAACTGGCGACGGCGCGATACGACCCTCCTGATAATGGGTTCGAACCTGACGCCCAGTTTTGTTAAGGTTCCGAACTTCAATTTCAGATCCACACTTTTTCCCGGAGCAAAACATGAGCCAGGCCAAGTCAGGCGATACCGTCAAGATTCATTACACAGGCACGCTGGAGGACGGCACCCAGTTTGATTCCTCGCAGGGTCGCGACCCGCTCGAATTCGAGCTCGGATCCGGACAGGTTATTGCCGGCTTCGATAAGGCGGTCGAGGGCATGTCGGTGGGTGTCGATATATCGGTCACCATCGGCTCGGGCGTTGCCTATGGCGCGCGGCAGGATCAACTGGTGCAGGTTGTCCCGATGACCGCCTTGGCGGACG
>JBFHEJ010000308.1:0-2613 GCA_041584255.1 Lysobacterales bacterium | reverse complement strand
CCGCCAGGACCACGGCTGGCTTGACGGTGTAGGTCAGGGCGTGCATCAGCAACACGGTGTCGAACGACGCGTTATCGAACGGCAGGTCATGCATGTCGCCCTGCTCGAAGCGCGCACCTTTGCAGCCCGCCAGCCGTTTTCGACCGGCTTCGACCACGCGCTTGCTGAGATCGATGCAGACAATGGATTTGGACTGTGGCGCCAGCAACTCGGCTAAAACGCCGTCGCCTGACGCCACGTCGAGAACATGGCCCAGGTCCAACAGATGGGTCAGGCCGCGTGCGGTGGCTTCCCAGGAACGTCCGGGCGAATAGTGTCGTTCCATGTCGCCGGCCACCGAGTCAGCCCAGGTGACCGTACCGCCCCTGGAATTCAGCACCTGAGGGATTCGTGCGCGGTCTTGCGACGCCAGTGGATCCTGGGTGTTGCGGCGCAGTACGTTCCAAAGCGAATCCAGACTGGGATCGCCACTGGACGCCGCAATCCGGTAATAGACAAAAACGCCGTCCCTGCGGTCGGTGACCATGCCGGCTTCCTTGAGCCGGGCAAGATGGGTCGACACGCGCGGCTGGGCCAGCTGGGTAATCGCGGACAGTTCAGCGACACTCAGTTCTTCCTTGTCCAGAAGCAACAGCAGGCGCAGACGGGTGGCGTCGCCCAGCAATCGGCATCGCTGCGTTGCCAAATCTAGATCGAGGGCAGGGGCATCTGACATATCTTTGTATCAGGATTCAAAGATATAGAGCCTATCGCCTGCATCCACTGCCGTCAATCAGCGCCCCTGCGGCCTAAACCGGGTAACGCGCACATTAGTCATTTATAATGCCGCTTCCCCCGGCTCCTACAGACATCAATCAAGGAACTGCCCCGTGGATTTCAAGTTGACCGATGAACAATTGATGATTCAGGCGGCGGCACACGACTTTGCCCGTGAGGAGATTATTCCCGTCGCCGCCGAGTTTGACCGTAGCGGTAAATTCCCCACTGAGACCATCGCCAAAATGGGCGAACTCGGCCTGATGGGCATCCAGGTTCCAGAGGAATATGGCGGCGCCGGGCTCGACGCCGTGGCCTATGCCCTGGCCCTGATCGAAATCAGCGCCGCCGATGCCGCCCACGGCACCATCATGTCGGTGAACAACTCCTTGTACTGCCACGGCATCGAAAAGCACGGAACCGAAGCTCAAAAGCAGAAGTTTCTCAAACCCGTGGCCTCCGGCGAGAAAATCGGCGCCTATGCGCTGACGGAACCGCAGTCGGGCTCCGATGCGGCCAACATGCGCTCTCGCGCCGTGTTGTCTGAGGACGGCAGCCACTACGTGATCAATGGCAAGAAGTCCTGGATCACTTCCGGCCCGGTCGCCGACTTCGTCATCCTGTTTGCCATGACCGCTCCGGACCTGGGGGCGAAAGGCGTTTCCGCCTTTCTCATCGACACCTCGATCGATGGCTTCATTCGCGGCAAGACCGAACCGAAGCTTGGCATTCGCGCTTCTGCGACCTGTGAAATTGAATTCGAAAACTACAAGTGTCCCATCGAGCATCGGCTTGGCGAAGAGGGCCAGGGCTTCAGATTCGCCATGGGAGTCCTCGACGCCGGTCGCATCGGGATCGCATCTCAGGCCGTTGGCATCGCCAGGGCCGCGTACGAAGCCTGCGTGCAGTATGTGCAGGAGCGCAAAGCCTTCGGCAAGCTGATCGGTGAATTCCAGATGATCCAGTCCAAGATTGCAGACATGAAAACTGATTTGGATGCCGCCTGGCTGCTGACCATGCGTGCCGCCTGGGCCAAGGACCAGGCCAACGAATCGGGCGCCCGCTACACGCTGGAGGGCAGCACCGCTAAACTTTTTGCGTCCGAAATGGCCATGCGGGTGACCCACCAGGCGACACAGATTCACGGCGGCATGGGATACAGCAAGGAACTACCGCTGGAACGGTACTTTCGTGACGCCAAAATCACGGAAATCTACGAGGGAACCAGCGAAATCCAGCGAATGGTGATTTCACGTCTGGAAACCGGTTTGCGTTGAACAGAATAGGAGCGAAGACCGTGGCGTCTTCTGCCGACGACGAAAAACAGAAAATTCTCGATCAGATTGTTGAACGGGTAGCCGAGCGAGCGAGCGCTCGCAAAACCAAGTTCGCCGCCCGCTACATTCCCGCGTATTTCCGACGAGTTCCCCTCGACGATCTGAGCCGTGAACCGGTGGATGTCCAGGCAACCATCATCGAAAATCAGCTCGATTTCTTCCTGCGCCGCCGGCCAGGCGAATTGTTGCTGCGGGTGTACAACCCGACCGAAAAAGAACATGGCTGGGAGAGCGACCACACCATCGTCGAAATGGCAAACGACGACATGCCTTTCCTGGTGGACAGTGCAAACCTGGCGATGGCCGAACTGGAAATCGGCGTACACCTGATCGTTCATCCGGTTATCCGCGTAAGGCGAGGGCCGTCCGGGCAACTCACCGAGGTGCTCACCAAGGACGATTACCGGGGACAGCCGGAATCCATCATGCAGATACAGATCGACCGCCAGACCGACGGCGCTGTGTTAAAGCGGATTTACAAGCAAGTCGACAAAGCGATGGCGGAGGTGCGCCTGGCGGT
>JBFHEJ010000307.1:0-2617 GCA_041584255.1 Lysobacterales bacterium | reverse complement strand
TTGCCGGGATCAACCTCTATGATGTCCTGGAAGAGTTGTTCGAAAACGAACTGATCAAGGGGGCGCTGAGCCTCGACGGCGTTCTTGGCACACACCTCGGGCCGCGTTCGAACAACAGCGTATTCACGGCCCTGCACCGCATGAGTGGGTCCGTAAGTGGCCAGGCCGCCACGCTCGCCATCCCGCGTGGCGGGATGGGTGCGGTATCCGGTGCCCTGGCAGAGGCGGCGAAGGCGCTCGGCGTATCCATCATTTTCGACGCCAGGGTAGGGAGAATCGAACGGGATGGCGACCGCGCAACCGGCGTCAGGCTGGCTACCGGAGAAGTTATGCCTGCCGACGCCGTGATCTCGAGTGCCGACCCCAAAAGCACGTTTCTGGACATCGTTGGGCCCCGCAATCTCGACGCCGGCCTGGTGCGCAAGATCAGCAATGTGCGCCAGTCCGGCAACGCCGCCAAGCTTCACCTGGCGCTGGATGGCTTGCCTGAGTTCATCGGGCTAGACAGCGACCAGCTTCGCCAACGGCTGGTGATCGCGCCCGATCCCAACTACGTCGAACGCGCATTCAACCACGCCAAGTACGGCGAGCATTCCGCGCAGCCGGTCATGGAGATCACCCTCCCGACCATTCATGACCCCGGCCTTGCGCCGGACGGCAAGCACGTCCTGTCGGCGGTGGTGCAATACGCCCCGTACGAACTCAAGGCCGGCTGGGATGGATCCAGGGAAAGATTCACAGACGTGGTGCTCGACACGCTGGACAAGTATGCGCCAGGGATTCGTGGTCTGGTGACCGGCAAAGAACTGCTGGTTCCCGCCGACATCGAGGCGCGCTTCGGCAACATCGGCGGCCACTGGCACCATGCCGAACTGGCGCTGGACCAGTTCCTGATGCTGCGCCCGGCCGCAGGCGTTGCCCAGTACGCGACTCCGATCAGGAGCCTGTACCTGTGCGGCGCCGGCTGTCACCCCGGCGGCGGGGTCATGGGCCACGCCGGGCGCAACGCCGCACGCACCATCATTGCAGGTGATGAAAAATGAGAACCGTCGACTACTCGAACCGCGACCACTACAAGACCCAGGCCTTCCCGACGCCGTTTCACGAGCGCGCGGCCGCGCTCAATCAGAAGCACTGCTGGGGTCGCTGGAAGGACTACATCACGGCCAATACCTATTACGACACCGCAACCGAGTACTTCGCGGCACGCAATGCCTGCAGCGTCTTCGACCTGACGCCGATGACCAAGCATCGCATCAGCGGCCCGGATGCCCTGGACTTCATGAACCGCCTGGTCACGCGTGATGTTGCCAGGATCAAGCCGGGCCGCGTCGGCTATTCCGTGTGGTGCAATGACGCAGGACGGGTGATCGACGATGGCACAATTTTCCACCTCGAAGGTGGGGAATATCGCCTGTGTTCCCAGGAACCGCAGATCGACTGGCTGCTGACCTCCGCCATTGGCTTCGACGTTGAAATTCGGGACGAGACCCACGACGTTGCCGGCCTGGCCCTGCAAGGTCCGACGAGCTGCGCGGTACTCAGGAAGATGGGCCTGGATGGCATCGAACAACTCACGCCTTTCGGTATGCGTACCTTTGATTTCGAGGGCGCCAAGTTGCTGGTCTCGCGCACCGGCTACACTGGCGACCTCGGCTACGAGCTGTGGATCGAGCCCCCGCGCGCGCTGACACTGTGGGACCGCCTGTTCGAAGCCGGCAAGTTGCACGGTATTCGTCCCCTCGGCAGCGAGGCGCTGGAAATTCTGCGCATCGAGGCCGGCTTTATCCTGGCCGGAGTCGACTTCCTGCCGGCCCACGAAGCCGTGCGCTCCGACCGCACCCGTTCACCGCTCGAACTCGGCCTCGGCTGGCTGGTGCATTTCGACAAGCCCCACTTCACGGGCCGCCAGGCCCTGGCCAGGGAAAAGGAGAATGGCTCACGTTATGTATTCGCCAGGCTCGATATCGACGGCAACAAGCCGGCCCACCAGTCGTTCATCTTCGACAAGAAGCAACAATTCGCCGGCACGGTGACCTCGGCGACGTGGTCGCCCTCGGCCAAGGCCAATGTCGCCCTGGCATCTCTCGAAGCGCCACATGGCAAGCCCGGCGAGGAACTGCTGGCCGAGATTTATTACCAGCGCGAGCTCAAGTGGAGCCGGGTGATGGCGCCCTGCCGCGTGGTCGAAGGCGTGTTCTGGGATCCGCCGCGCAAGCGCCAGACGCCGCCGGACGACTTCTAAACCCGATTACGCGCCCCAAGAGGCCATGCCGCACCGCCTCGAGCCCCTGCTGACTCCTGCTTCGCTGGCAGTCATCGGCGCCAGTGAGCGCCCCCACACGCCGGGCCGGGAGATCATGGAAAATCTGCTCAATGGCGGTTTCCAGGGACCGCTGTACGCGGTCAACCCCGGGTATGACAGCGTCTGCGGCGTCCCCTGCTTCCCGGACCTCGCCGCCCTGCCCCGGCCCGTCGAACAGGTGTTCATCGCGGTCGGTGACGCCCGCGTCGAAGGTGCTCTGGAACAAGCTATCCAGCATGGCGCGCGCACTGCCATCATCATTTGCAGCCTGATCGAAGATGGAGCCGGCCGCGCGCTCAGGGAGCGCATTCA
>JBFHEJ010000306.1:0-2638 GCA_041584255.1 Lysobacterales bacterium | reverse complement strand
GCTGCTGCGCGAGCATCCGGCCTTGTTGGCCTCGGTTCTTTACGTGGCTGCATCGACCATTGGCATGGTCTATTCCTGGGAGTTCCTGCGCCGGTTCGGTATCAACGTATTTCATTACGCCCAAATCGGCGATTTCCTGCTGGCTTCGCTCAAGGAGCCGTTTACCTGGCTGCTGGTACTGGCAGGCATCGCCATCATGATGACCGACAACGCCTCCAGCCGCCGCTGGGGGCGAAAGGAAAGGGCGGCTTGGTTGCGCTGGTACGGCACCAGGACTTACCGGTCAGTTAACTACTTGGTCGCGAGCATTCTGATCCTGCTCTTCCTACATGTGTTCGCAGGGGAAAAGGCAGATGATATTCGCGAAGGGAAGGGTGCGCGGGTCGACGTCCTGCTGGCTGATGGCTCACCAATGAAATCGGCGTTGCTGCTCGGCACCACCGGGCAGTTCCTGTTTCTCTATGACCAGGAATCCAGGCAGGTGGAAATCCACCCGCACGAAAACGTGCAGACCATTTCGTTCGAGTCGCCGCCGGGGTGAGTCGACTGGTGTATGCAGCTAGTCCTTTCCGACACTCCAGATGCCGGTTCCCCGCGCTGAAATATATAGAAACACGAAGGCAAAAAGGGCAGCCGCTTCGCCCTGGTTCGCCAAGGGGTGCCATCCGTGCGGAAAGTGCCCAAACCAGTAGGCAGCGGCGGCCATGCCGGAGCACAGGAATGCTGCAGGGCGCGTAAACAGGCCGATCACAACCAGGGCGCCGCCAATCAGTTCGATGGGGCCCGCTATCCACTGGATGTGAAGGGGGCGCTCATCGCTGATCGGCATGAACTTGCCCAGGCCGTGGAGGAAAAACAGGAATCCTGTGACGATACGCATCAATGCGTAGGTCTGGTCCGTGTATTTCTGCATGAATCCAACCATTCAGGTACTCCTTCTCGTTGGGACGATGGCAGTCGGCGAAAGAACGAACGCCAGCAGAGTGAACCGAATTTGCGTTTGGCCTACTATGAAGAGAACCCGTTTCTTTCAGGATTAAGTATGACACCTCGACAGTTTTTTGCTCACGCAGCCGGATTCCTGCCCACGGCGATGTGCTCCGTCATTGTTGTTTTCGCCACCGCTGCCATCGGCAGCGCGGACACGTTGATCATTCTCAACAAGTCCGGCGCCAGTGCCTCGCTGATCGATCTCGACTCGGGTGAGGAGGTCGCCCGTGTGCCCACCCGCGAGGGCCCCCACGAAGTAGCCGTCTCACCTGACGGAAGCACTGCCGTGGTCGGAAACTACGGCGGTCCGGACGGGCGTAGCCTGACCGTCATCGATGTCGCATCGGCAAAAGTGTTGCGGACCATCGAGCTCGGCGATTATTCCCGTCCGCATGGCATCGAGTTCTTCGACGACGGCGAGCGCGTGGCGGTAACGGCCGAGGCGCAAAAGGCGCTGATCGTGGTCGACATCAACAGCGGTGAGGTGCTCCAGGCCATCGATACTGATCAGAACGTTTCACACATGGTGGTGCTGTCGCCGGACGAAAAGCGTGCTTTCGTGGCCAATATCGGTTCCGGATCGATCACCGCCATCGACCTCGAGAACGGCGAGCGCATCGCCAATGTTGAGACCGGGGCCGGCGCCGAGGGCATCGACATCACGCCCGACGGCAAGTACCTGTGGGTGACCAATCGCGATGCCGACACTGTGTCGGTGATTGACGCCGAGTCGCTGGAAATCGTCAAGGCGCTTGAAAGCGCGTCCTTCCCCATTCGCGCCAAGGTCACCCCCGACGGGGAGTGGGTGCTGGTGAGTAATGCCAAATCCGGTGATCTGACCGTAT
Source organism: Lysobacterales bacterium (assembly GCA_041584255.1). Lineage (GTDB taxonomy): Bacteria > Pseudomonadota > Gammaproteobacteria > Xanthomonadales > SZUA-36 > JAUIBE01. The sequence continues at coordinate 803 of JBFHEJ010000306.1, read as the reverse complement.
TCGATGCTGTGGGCATGGAAGAATCGCGCCGGGTGGATCTCGCCCTTGAAGCCGAAGAAACCGAGGGCCGGCTATTCGGAGACGCGTTCAAGCAGAGTTCGGTGCCCATCGGCATCCTCGTTGCGCCGGGTAGCGAGCGCGCCTTCGTGGCGCACGCCAACGCCGACGTCGTATCGGTGCTCGACCTCAGGTCGTGGAAGGTCACGGGGTATCTGCGCGGTGGTGAGGAACCCGATGGCCTGGGCTATTCCACCGTCGAAGTGGTAACCACCCCCTAGCGTGTCAACAGGGTTTTGAGCTTCTGACGCAGCACGGCCTCGTCGCCCGCTTCGAAACTGCGGTGGCTTTCGATGATCCTGCCCTCGCGGTCGAGGAGGAAGGAGCGTGGCAGGGTGCGGATCTTGTAGGGAATGCCGATCTTTCCGACCGGATCAGCGATGACGGGGTAGCTCACCGGGCGCTGTTCGAGAAAATCCAGCCCATCCTTTGTATTTTCGTCGACGTTCACGGCGATCACTGAGAATCCATCGGCGCGAAAGTTGCGGTAGAGTCGATCGTATGCGGGTAACGACTGCAGGCAGGGCGGGCACCACGACGCCCAGAAATCGACCAGGACGATATTGCCGCGAAAGTCCTGGAGCCGAACCTCCTGGCCGGTTCGAACGTCGGTGCCCTCAAACAGCGGTGCCACCTCCTGGGCCCAGAGCGCCCGGAAAAAGAGCAGGAGCAGGGCGCCGAATAAGGCGGGCCTAGAAGCCATAACTGACCAGAAGGCTGTATGCGTAACTCGTGGTGAATTGCAG
>JBFHEJ010000305.1:0-2666 GCA_041584255.1 Lysobacterales bacterium | reverse complement strand
GCGGACGTCAATGATGCGGCTCACCCTGGAAAAATCCGGGAACCACTGCTCGCGAGCCGGCCAGGCCATCAGCACCAGCCGGTCGAATGAGACCCCGCGCCTGGTGGCATGATGCGCCACCGTGCCGCCGTGCGAGTGGGCAAAGAAATCCGGATTGCTCAGGCCCTGGTCACTGATCCATTGCTCCAGCAGTGCAGCGTCCGCCAGGCGCGCCGAGTGCGAATAGGACCCGGTCCAGGTGAAGCTCTGGTCGTGAACATGTAGGTCGGGACGATTGGTCTTGAGTGCTTCGTAGAAGTCGCCGCCGGGCTTGTACCAGGCGTTGCTGGCCGCGAACGTGCCGTGGGTCACCACCGCGGTATGCGACTTTCTGCGGCGCTTTTTCGACTTGGGCCGTTCGATCACGCGCTTGTCGGCAATGTCGTGCATGGGGCCGATGTGACTGATGGCAGCCTCGGAAAGCTCAACCACGAGGCGGTCGCCGGATCGGGAGCCATCGACCAGGGTATTTCGAATCCGTTTGCGCAGCCGCGTGGTCTCGCGCGCGCCGGCCGCACCCGCAACCGCAACCAGCGGATGGGGGCTGCGCATCGACGCTTCGAACAGGGCCGCCGCCGTCTTGACGGTGGTTTTTTCGTACAGCGCCTTGCAGGCTCTGGCCATCTCGCGCTGCAGGTCTGGCTCATCCTCTTGCTCCAGCTCCTTTTCACTGGCACCGAGCCAGGCGTAGGCTTCGTCCACTTTCAGGTGGCGTTTGCGTTTGAGTGGTTTGAGCTCCGGCAAAGGAAACTGCTTGGCGTCGGGCGACTCAGGGCTGCAGCCCAGTACGCCGGCCCTCAAAGACAGCAGAAATGCCGCCTGTGATGCCGCCGCCGACTGGGTGGACTCGCGCTCAGGCCGCGCCACAACCGAAAATGCATCGCGGGGATCGATGGCTTGTAAACGTGTGTAACTCACCTGATTGATCGCGGTTTGCCGCGCAAACTTCCTGCGGGGAAGAATTCAAATATAAACCACCCTGATGGATGACGACAGCACAACGGGCCGATCGCAATCAGTGCTCACGCCATTCGCGGGGATCAACACGGTAGTAAGCCTTGAGCGTCTCGAACAGCTCGACGTGATACTTGGCCATCTGTCGCGGTTTCTCGAAGAAGGTTTCGGTCGCGACAGCGAAGAACTCCGCAGGGTTCGTTGCGCCGTAGTGGTCGAGGAGCGTCTGGCGCCCGCGCCGGCTGTCATCCTGCAAATCCATGAACTCTTCCGACAATACCTCGGCCCAGCTTCTGTAACTGCCATGCCCGCCCAGCAGCGGCGCGCCGTCGCTTTCCCCCGTTTCGCTATCCAGTTGATGGGCAAATTCGTGCAGCACGAGGTTTTGACCATCGAGGAAATTCTGTGCACCGCGCAACACGCCGTCCCAAGCAAGGATTACTTTGCCCTGGTCCCACGATTCACCGAGCAAGTCCCGCGGGCTCACATCGACGACCCCCGCTTCGTCCATGTCCTCATGTTCGACGATGAAGGCACTGGGGTAGACGATGATGTAACGGAGTTTGGGATAGACGGCGGAGGGCCGGTTGAGCAACAGCAGGCAGGCCTCTCCCGCGATGGTGACGCGGATTTCGTCGGTCATTTCCAAACCGCCGGCGCCGGTAAAGTGTTTGTGATGAAGGAAATGCTTGATGAGCTGATGCAATCGTTGCCTCAGCGGGCCGGGCAGCCGGCGGTAGACCTGGTTGTTGCGCTCAAGGATACCCACCCATGCATCGGCAAAGGGCTTTTTCAGCGCACGCTTCAGGCGGTAGTGCGGGATCCAGGCTGCAATGGCGATGCCTGCGACCGCCAGGGTCAGGAACAGCCAGGGATTCAAGTTTTGCTGTCCAGAGTTGGCTGGCCTGCGAGCGCCGCCCGCGCCCCCAACCAATAGCCGGCGTACGCGGCCAGGAACCAGATCCAGAAATCCTCTCCCCTCGAGCGCTCAATCCAGTACCACGGCCAGGCCAGAGCGGAGAAAAAATTCATCAGCTGGTCGATGAGCACATTGACGATCAAATCGAAGTTGAAGTCGGCCAGCCGGCCCACATTCGTACGGAATTCACTGAAAAACCCAAGGATTTCACTGAATTCGATGACTCCGAATGTCAACAGGGCAACGACCCCGTAGAAACCGCCGCCGAACATCAGCCACTTGTTGTGGACGGGGGTAAATTTGGGCCTGATCGGTGCATGGCCATTGGCGCCCTTTTTGTTCTTGCCGGAGGAGCGCTCCCTGGCGATTTTTTTAACCTCATCTTCCAGCACCTTGAGTTTGCTCGTGCGTTCGAAATACTCCGCGCGAAGCCCCCACCAGATCAGCAGGTAGCTGAAAGAGCCGACCGGGACGCCGACCAGCAGGAACGCACGCAGGAAATCGCCAATCATTGTTGTCAGACCCAGACGTCGTTTTCGGCCGCCAGCTCGGCGTTTCCGTCGCCGGTATTGAGCACCCCCCGCGGCTCGATCAACAGCGCGCTGCAGCCCTGCGCGCCCACAACCCGGTGCTCGGCACCACGCGGGACGACGAACATGTCATTAGGCTCGAGCGTGACTGCGCCGTCACGCAGCTCAATGGTCATTTGTCCTTCGAGGCACAGAAAACCCTCGTCGGTGTCGTCGTGCCGGTG
>JBFHEJ010000304.1:0-2744 GCA_041584255.1 Lysobacterales bacterium | reverse complement strand
GTCACAGACGTACTTCATCTGGTCGACCTGGTGAGCGCCCGGGGGACGCGCGCCGATTTCGCCGAAGACGACCTCGCCATCGGCCTTGCGATACCACTCCATGTGCGTGAAGCCGGTGTCGAAGCCCAGCGCATCGATGACGTCGAAACCCATCCTTACACCGCTTTCCAAATCGGGCTGATCGAGATTCTTCAGTGCAACGACCTGCGGTGAAATCCACTCGTTGCTACGCGCGATCAGCGGCCGCGGGCGGTAACAGGCGATGTTGTAGTAGGCGATCTTGCCGTTGACGGTAATGGTGTCGAAGGTGAACTCCTCGCCGTCAACGAATTCTTCAACGCTGACTGCCGGCACGTGCCGCAGGCGCGGCAGCACCCCGCGCAACTCGTCGCGGTCGTGCACCCTGTAGGTATCGGCCGAGCCAGCACCGGCGATCGGCTTGATGATGATCGGAAAGTCGATTTTTTCTGCGGCTTCCCACACCGCGGCGATGCTGGCTGCCGCTACATGCCTGGGCGTGCGGATGCCAGCCTTGTCCAGCGCCTGCTTCATCAGTTCCTTGTCGCGGAACGGCGTGGCCTGGTCAATGGTCAGCCCCGGCACCCCGAACGCTTCACGCAATCGCGCAGCGAGGATGATGCCCGGCTCCCACAGGCACTCGATACGGTCGAGAGCGAAGCCGCGCAACCGTTCGCGCAATGAGCGTATCACTGATTCCTCGTCCCACAACGAGCGCACATGAATGTATTCGCTCAGGCTCTTGCGCACCAGTTCGGGGAGGCTGCCCGGATGGGAATCGCCAACGCCGAAGACGCGCGCGCCTGTCTCGGCCAGCCCGCGCGTGAATTCCGGCATATCCAGAGGGTATCCGGGTGAAAGTATGAGTACATTCATATCCTGATCACGCTGTTGCGCCTTGATATCGGTAGAATAACCCACCTGCCTCAATGCCAGGGATACCGGACCGCAATGGCCGAAAAACCACTGAAAATCTGCCTGACCAGCTCGGAGTTCGCGCCACTCGCCAAAACGGGTGGGCTGGCCGATGTCACGGCGGCGCTTTCCGCCTACCTGGACTCCAGCGGACACGATATCCGGGTGCTGCTGCCGTTCTATTCTTCCATCGACACTTCCGGCCTCGATGTTCATCCCGTCGAGTTCCTGCAAAACCTGGAAATGCAGGTCGGGCCGCACCGCATCCGGTGGTCGGTGGACGCCGCGGGCATCAAGGGCAAGAAGCTCGGCATCTACCTGTTGCGCTGCCCACCCCTGTACGACCGCTCGGGTATTTACGCGCCGGGACCTGACGAACACATCCGCTTCCTGTTCCTGACCCGTGCCGCGATCGAGATGTGTCAGCACATGGGCTTCGCGCCGGATGTTTTCCATTGCCATGACTGGCACACCGCCATGGCGCCTCTCTACCTGCGCACCATGTATGCATGGGACCGGCTGTTTGCCAACACCAAGACGGTGCTGACCATTCACAATATCGGTTACCAGGGCATCTTCAACGCCGACATCATGCCCGACACGGGGCTGCAACAGGTCGCCGAACGCTTCCACCAGGACGATCTTGGCCTGGGACGCATCAGTTTCCTCAAAACCGGCGCGCTCTATGCCGACCTCCTGACCACGGTCAGCCCGACTTATGCACGGGAAATCCTCGAACCCGATCACGGCATGGGGCTGGAGGATTTGCTCAACCAGCGCCGTAACTCACTGGTCGGCATCCTCAACGGCGTGGATTACGAGGAGTGGAACCCCGCGACCGACAAACTCATTCCCCACAACTACAGCGCGGGAAAACTGTCAGGCAAAAAAAAGAACAAACGTTCCCTGATGTGGGAGCTCGATCTCGACTACCGCACCGACATGCCGCTGGTCGGCATGGTCACCCGCCTGACCTATCAAAAAGGCATCGAACTGGTGCAAAAGGTGGTCCCGCGGCTGCTGCAGGAACGCAAGTTCGCCATGGCGATCCTGGGCAACGGCGAGCCGCGCTACGAGCAGTTTTTCACCTGGCTGCAGAACAACTTCCGCGACCGCGTGTGCTACTACCGCGGATTTTCGAATAAGCTGGCGCACTGGATCGAAGCGGGCAGCGACATGTTCCTGATGCCATCGCGTTTTGAGCCCTGCGGGCTCAACCAGATGTACAGCCTGCGATACGGTACCGTGCCCATCGTGCGCAGGACGGGCGGCCTGGCCGACTCGGTGGAGTTATTCAACCGATCCACCGGCACGGGCACCGGCATCGTGTTCAACGACTTCAACGAGATTGCCATGGGCTGGGGGCTCAACGCCGCCCTCGATCTTTACGAGGACAAGAAGGCTTGGAATAAACTGGTGCGCAACGGCATGGCCGTAGATTATTCATGGCAACGCCAGGGCGCAATTTACGTCGACGTATTTCGCAAGTTGGTTGGGCAACATGGCAACTAGTACCGGAAAAAAGACATGAATGTCATCTTTATCGAACCCTCCTTTCCATACAACCAGCGCGAGTTCGTGCGCGGACTCGCCAAGGCCGGCGCCAACGTGATCGGCATCGGCGAACGGCCGCGCGACTACCTCAATGACGAGGTCAAGGGCTACCTCGCGCACTACGAGCAAATTCAGTCGGTGGTGCACGAGCCATCGCTGCTCAAGGCGGTGCGTGATATTCAAGGCAAGGTCTGGGTCGACCGCTTGGAGGCCACGGTCGAGGCCCACATCATGGCAGCGGCGCGCGTGCGCGAGGC
>JBFHEJ010000303.1:0-2779 GCA_041584255.1 Lysobacterales bacterium | reverse complement strand
TCCCGGGCAGGCCCTGGATCAGAGTCTGCATCACGTCTGGGCGCCGAGGGTAATGTCCTCAAAACTCAGTCGAAGCGCTCCAGGCCTGTCCTGGCTGTGGACAACAAGGATCTGCAAGATGAGTGAAAGGTATTCACCTGACAAGCTGGCAGCCATCATAGAGGCGCTGCTACTGGCTGCCGGTCAAGCAATGAATGTCAATCAGATCGGCTCAGTATTCGAGAACGAGGAAAGGCCGACACCATCGGAAATCGGTAAGGCCCTGAAGATTCTCGACGAGCGTTGCGCAGGCCGCGGTTTCGAGCTGCGGGAGGTGGCCAGCGGATTCCGTTTGCAGGTGCGGGAAGAATACATGACGTGGGTTTCCCGCCTGTGGGAGGAGCGGCCACAACGCTATTCGCGCGCGCTGCTGGAGACGCTTGCGCTGATTGCCTATCGCCAACCCATCACGCGCGGCGATATCGAGGATGTGCGCGGCGTTTCCGTCAGCTCCAATATTATTCGCACGCTGCAGGAACGGGAGTGGATACGCGTCGTAGGGCACCGCGACGTACCCGGTAAACCGGCATTGTTTGGCACCACCAAAGCCTTCCTGGACTATTTCAACCTCTCCAGCCTGGACGACCTGCCCACCCTGGCGGAAATCAAGGATCTGGGCGAACTCGAACCCGAGCTTGAGTTTGAACAAAGCTAGAATCCACAAGATTCTGGCGACCGCCGGCCAGGGTTCGAGGCGCGAGATCGAACGAAAAATCGAGCAGGGGCAAATCAAACTGAACCAGGCGAGGGCCACTGTCGGCGACACCGCAGGCCCGGGTGACTTGATCACTATGGAGGGACGCAGCTGGCGAGTCGTCGAGCTCCCGCAGCGCTTTCGCACATTGCTTTACAACAAGCCTGAGGGCGAGGTTACGACCCGATCGGATCCCGAGGGCAGACCGACCGTGTTCGACCGTCTGCCGAAACTGAAAAATCAGCGCTGGATAGCGGTTGGCCGTCTCGATATCAACACCTCCGGCCTGCTGGTGCTGACCACCGATGGTGAGCTGGCCAACGCGATGATGCACCCATCCGGGCGGGTTGATCGAGAATACCTTTGCCGTATCCACGGTAACGTCACGGCGCAGCAGATTCAGCGTGTGCGCGAAGGGGTCGAACTCGAAGACGGCAGCGCCCATTTCAGCGACATCCAGCCGGCCGGTGCCGGATCGGTTTCCGGGGAGGGCCCCGAGGCGGATGCGACCATGGCGCCTTCCGGCACCAACCGCTGGTTTTTCGTGGTGCTGATGGAAGGCCGCAACCGCGAAGTCCGCAGGCTTTGGCAGTCGCAGGGCCTGGAAGTCAGCCGCCTCAAGCGAGTCCGGTATGGGGCCGCGTTCTTGCCCAAACACATGCGGGTCGGCCATTGGCGGGAGATTTCGCCGGACGAGCACCGAATTCTGAGAGAGGACGTCGGACTGGCGGCTGCAACCAGCGTCATGACCCTGAAACCGATATCGAGCTCCAAGAAAGGCAAAGACCAGCGGAAAAAGAGAAAGCGTGCCGGATGACAGCAAAGGAAGTCGCCGATATCGAGGCCCTGTGCGAAGCCTTCGTCCTGAAGGCTGCCCCTGCCGATGCGGCGCACGACTTCCTTCACGTTCGCAGGGTGGTCGAAAATGCCCGCAAGCTCAGTCGCTTGGAGGGGGCAGAATTGAGTGTGACAATTCCGGCCGCCTGGCTGCACGACTGCGTGGCGGTCGCCAAGGACGATCCCCGACGCCACGAGGGTTCTCGCCTTGCGGCTAAGGCCGCGGTGAACTTTCTGAAGACCCTGCCGTATCGCCCTGAGCTCCTTGACGAAGTACATCACGCCATCGAGGCGCACAGTTTCTCCGCCGGCATTGCGCCGCGCACGCTGGAAGCAAAGGTCGTGCAGGATGCCGACCGTCTCGATTCACTGGGTGCCATCGGAATTGCCCGCTGCCTGCTCGTTGGCGGAAGGCTGGACCGCCCGCTGTTCAGTGACGATGACCCGTTCTGCGACTGGCGAAATCCGGACGACAGCCGTTTTACGATTGACCACTTTTACGCCAAGCTCCTGAAGCTGCCTTCCACCATGCAAACCAAAGCAGGGCGGCTGATCGCAGAGCAACGCGCCGCTGTGATGTGGAAATTTCTGGAAAGCCTTCGCGCGGAGCTATCGCTGTAGGAAAAGCATGTAGCGCCTGCGTTTCCTTGTATCGGGAAAACGCGCGCGCCAGTTCACTCCTACGGATTGTAGATGACGCCGGAAGCCCGCTGGTAATGACTGAACACCTCAGCCGCCTCGTCGCGCAAGACATCGCAGATCACTTCGATCCCGCGCGCCGCCAGCGCCTTGCGCCAAGTCTCGGGCTTGTCACCCTCGTCGAAGCCGGCAGACTCGGCGTCTTCCTTGCGCGCGCCGCAAACCAGGCGCCGCACGCCCGCCCAGGGTATGGCGCCATAGCACATGGCGCAGGGTTCGCATGAACTGGTGAGTTCCACAGGGCCGGCCGAAGAAAGATTCCAGTCGCCTACAGCGCTTTGAGCCAGGCTCAGCGCAAGCATTTCGGCGTGGGCACAACTCAGGTTGAGTCCGGTGACCCGGTTGACACCGGCAGCCATGAGGCGCTTGCGTTCAAGATCGTAAACCAGCGCAGCGAATGGCCCGCCGCTGCCACGGTCGACATTCTCACGTGACAGAGCAACCGCGAGGTCCATACGTCCCTCGACACTGTCAATCTGCCCCTGCCAACGCGACACAAATCCCGGCAAC
>JBFHEJ010000302.1:0-2835 GCA_041584255.1 Lysobacterales bacterium | reverse complement strand
GATGGTCACTGAATGGGGCACCAGGGGCCACTGGGAGGTGGACAAGACCACCTGGGGCGCACCGATTGAAATGAATAGCAGCGACAAGGCGCTTCACTATCTGACGGCTTACCGTGACGCAATCGGCGCAGTTCCGGAGCACATTATTGGCTCATATGCCTTCGTATGGGGCCAGAAGCAGGAGCGCACCCCAACCTGGTACGGTCTCTTTCTTGCAGATGGTTCCGAGACCGAGTCCATCGATGTGCTGCACTACCTGTGGAAGGGTGATTGGCCCGCAAACCGCGCACCGGGCGTCGAGTCCATGACGCTCGACGGCAAAACCGCCGACGACAGCGTGACCCTGGAACCAGGCGGGCATTATTCAGCTGTGGTCAATGTTTCTGACCCCGAAAGCGACGCTCTTTCGTTCAGCTGGGAGATCATGCGCGAAAGCGAGGCCACCCAGGTGGGCGGCGACAAGGAGGACGTGCCGGATACGATCCCGGGCAGAGTTCAGGAGGCTACGGGACCGGCGGTCATGGTCCATGCGCCGGAGGAACATGGCGCTTATCGACTGTTTGTCTATGTGTACGACGGCCAGGGCAACGCGGGCCATGCCAACATCCCGTTCCTGATCAGTTCGCCATGACCGATATCTGCTGGGGACAATCGACGGTGAAGCCGCCAGGCGGGGAAGTCACCATCACAATGGTCGAAAAGGACGGGGAACCCTGGTACCGAATCGCCAACTTCGACCGGATGCCGCCTTTCCTGATGACGGTCGTGAGTGCGTTCGACCACTGGATGTATGTGTCCAGCACCGGTGGGCTGACTTGCGGCAGACGCGATCCGGATGGTGCGCTGTTTCCCTACGAAACCGACGACAGGATTCATGACGCCTATGCAACCACCGGTCCCGTGACCGCGCTGCTGGTGGAAAAAGCAGGCAAAACCTTTCTGTGGAAGCCCTTAAGTCATGATGTACGCGTGTATGAAGTCGAGCGAAATCTCTACAAGAACCCATTTGGAAACCGCCTGACGTTCGAAGAAATCAACAAGGACCTGGGGCTGAAATTCAGTTACACGTGGTCCACAAGCCAGCGCTTCGGGTTCGTCAAGACGGCTGCGCTGCGGAACATCGGTGCTGAGGATCTGCAAATCAAATGCCTCGATGGGCTTCGCAACCTCCTGCCACTGGGCATTAGCCGTGCCCAGCAATCCGGACAGAGCACGCTGCTCGATGCATACAAGCGCGCCGAGAAGGTCAGCGGCCTGCCGGCCGCAATCTTCAGCCTCAGTTCCCAGCTCACGGACCGTGCCGAGCCCAGTGAAGCCTTACGCGCATCGTTTGCATGGTCTCTGGGCCTCGATGCCCCCACGGTTCTGCTTTCCAAGGACCAGGTCGATGCGTTCTGCGTTGGGGACGAGATCTTCGAAGAGACTTCGAGCAGAGGCAAACGTAACGCATTTTTGCTATCCGCGTCCTTCGAGGCCAGTGCTGGCACCACGCATAGTTGGCAAACTATGGCCGATGTCGATCTTGGTCCTGTCGAACTGGAGCGCCTGCTCGAACTTTACCAATCGGGGATCGATCCGGTCTCAGTGGACGAGGATGTCGAGGCCGGCACGCTGCGGCTTCAGCAACTCGTCGCGAGTGCTGACGGCTTCCAGGCTTCATCCAACGCACTGGCGACCGGCCGGCACTACGCCAACACGTTGTTCAACATCATGCGCGGTGGTGTTTTCTATGACGGCTACCGCTTTCCCAAGGATGACTTCCTCGCTTCCGTCGCAGCGCGCCATGCGCCATTGAGGCCTGTATTCGAAGCGCTGCTGGCAGACCAGGACAGCCGCGTGCCGCGCGATCTCGTGTTGGACGTCGCAAGACGGTCGGGTGCAGACCATCTGGAACGTCTCGCCCTCGAGTACTTACCGTTGATGTTCAGCCGCCGGCACGGCGACCCCAGCCGGCCTTGGAATCAGTTCTCCATCGAAGTCAAGGGGGAAGACGGCGAAGACCGGCTGAGCTACCAGGGCAATTGGCGTGACATCTTCCAGAACTGGGAAGCGCTGGCGATTTCGTATCCCGATTACATCGAGAGCTTCATCGCCAAGTTCGTGAATGCCTCGACCGCGGACGGCTACAATCCTTATCGCATTTCAAAAGACGGAATCGACTGGGAGGTGCTGGAACCGGACGAGCCCTGGTCCAATATCGGCTACTGGGGCGACCACCAGGTCAACTATCTGGTCCCCCTGCTCGAATTCTCGCGGCGCTACCATCCCGGCAGAATCGAGTGTTACCTCAGTCGCAAAATTTTTGTTTATGCCAATGTTCCCTACCGGATTAAAGCGTATAAGGCGCTGGTGCGCGATCCGGCCAACACCATCGAGTTCGACGAAGCCCATGCCCGGGCCATTGCCGCCAGGGTTGATGAAATAGGCACCGACGGCAAGCTCGTCGTCGGTTCTGACAGCCATATTCACCAGGTCAATCTCCTCGAAAAACTCCTGCTCCCCGTGCTGGCCAAGCTGGGAAACTTCGTTCCCGGCGGTGGCATATGGATGAATACCCAGCGACCGGAATGGAATGATGCCAACAACGCCTTGGTTGGCTTCGGCCTGTCCATGGTGACCCTGTGCTATTTGCGGCGCTACGTGGCTTTGCTTGCCGATTTGCTGGTTTCCGCTTCCGAAAAGTCCTACCGAGTCTCCACCGAAGTTTTTGAGTATTTCGCCGCGCAGGATGCGTTGTTCGCTGACCATGCAGACAGGCTCGTTTCAGGTGTTGACGACGAGCAGCGCAAAGTGATCATGGACGCGCTGGGTGCAATCGCTGAGCGGCACCGAGCG
>JBFHEJ010000301.1:0-2864 GCA_041584255.1 Lysobacterales bacterium | reverse complement strand
GCCGGTAGTCGTCGATGGTCGTCGTCGAAGCGCAGCCACCCAGCATCGTTATCGCGAGCAGGAGACCGGCGGTCTTTTTCGAGATGGGCCTCATGAAGAGTCTGCCGCCGCCAGACGCTGCTCCATCCAAACATGCACCGCCGGTATCCTGTAAAAATCGAGCAGCAGCTTGGCACCCGCGTCGCGCAGCGCGACGACGGTCGCTCCTTCGATGGCCCGCGCTCTGGACAAAAGGGCCGAATCCGGTGTCTTGCCGTAAGCGGGCAAGAACCAACTGTCGATCGGCACACCGCCGGGGGTTTCTATGTCTAGCCTGTATTTGATCCATACCTCGTAAACGTTCAGATAAGACTGGTTTGGCGTGGAAAGCTGCACCTCCTGCACCGATGGCGTAATCACCAGTTCTGCGTTTGGATTCACCTCCGCTCTCGAGGAGACCACTTCCACGTTGGTGAACAGGCCGCGAAACGCCTTGCTCCAAAGATCGACCTGCGCCGAACCGAACTGGATGTCGACGTTTTTCAACGGCAGCGCCTGGTAACTACGGAACTGCGCGTCCATCACGATGACAGCGGTGACTTCGCGAGGATTGGAGACCACCGAAGGAAAAGTCTCGTTCACCTGCACGCTGGCCGAAGTGGCGCAACCGGCCAGGCACGCTACCAGCGCCACCAGTAGACCGGGATTTCGCAGCCAAGCTGACATTTTCATTTCCCGCGCCATCGCGCCCATATTACAGTCCCGTCAGACCGATAAAGGTTCCACCGTTGTGGTAACTCAATTCCCGCATCAATGCGGCGAACTTTACGGCCGACTCACTCGGCGTACGTCCGGGCGGAAAATGCACCGGGAATCCGATGGTGTGTATCCGCACCAGACCCGAGTTTTCGCCGTGCGCCTGATTGAGGTTTTCAACCGTCTTGACGACTCGGCGGATTGACCGCCCCGAGAAGTCGTCACCCAGGGTGTAAATACTGATCTTCCGGTCTGCACGATAAAATGTCTGGATCGCCGCCTGTATGCCCTCGACCGGGCTCGAGTTGCTGAACGGCGCCCACGTGTTTAGTTCGCTGATGATCCGGCGTCGCGTCTGCGGCGTGTCGCGCATCCAGGCCCGCCGGGTGTCCGGAAACATGTACTGACCCATGTCGTTCATGACCTGTATGCCCTTCACTTCCGGGTAGATATTGAGAATGTTCATCATTTCGGACTGGACGCGCCGCCAGGCCGCCATTTGCATACTGCCCGAAGTGTCGATGACGAAAATGATGTACTCGCTGTCTACCGGAACCCCACCGATGAGCTGGTTGACATAGCGGTCCTGCGGCACCAGCCGCTCCATCTCCTCGGTCAGCACCTGCACGGCCAGTTCGAGTTCCTTTTCCTCTATGGCCTTGGACTGGGCAACTTCCTCGGACTGTTTTTCGACACTGGCCAGGGTTTGCTTGAGACGCGCCACGCGCTCCTTGAGGTCAGACAATTGTTCCTTGCGCGAGATGAGTTCCTCGTTGAGCACCACCGTTTCGCCCCTCACTTCGAACAGGTGTTCGGTGAGTTGCTTGACCTGAGCCATCAGCTCCTCCTCGGCCTGCTGCAGGCTGGCAGGATCGCCCAGCCGGGCGATGATTAGGAGAAGCACGACCGCGCCGAAGCCACAGCTGATGACGTCCAGGAAAGACAGGCTGGCTTCGCGAATGCTGGTTCTGCGTTTAATCATGGCCAATCCCTAGATGGTGCCACGAAAGCGCCGTTGGTGGCGAGGGCGAACTGCCAGTAAAGGGCTGCCGCCTCCGGATCGCCTTCCATGGGAAACAGAATCGTATTGACGGGTATGCCGACAGGAAGTTGTCCGACCGCGGCCAGGAAATTGCGGCGGCGCTGTTCCCCCGTGACCATGTGATTGCCCGGCGGCGTTTTGCCCTGGGTTGGCAGCCCGTCCGTCAGCAGGAACAGGTTGTCCGGTTTCTCGGCAAAACCCTTAATGGCCTCAACCGCGTTTTCGAGGCTGGTTCCCCCATCCGGCGCGTAGGCTCTCAGGCCGTCGACCGCCAACTCGAGTTCCAGCGAATCCGCTGCGTCCAGCCATTCGCCCTCGCTGCCCTCCAGCGCCGGAAATGCCTGGGTGTTGTAGATATACACCTGGAAACGGCTGCTGGGAGGCAATTGCGCCAGCAACCACTCCACGGTGCGCAGGGTCCATTGCCACTTGGGCGCTTCGACACGCAGATTCTCGTCCATGTTGCGCCTACGAACGGCGTTGACGACGGTGTCGGCCAGCATACTGGCCGAGCCGTCTACCAGGATCATCACCCGCTCACCACCCAGCATCAGGCCGGTCAGGTACTGGCGGTTGCCCTCGCCGAGGAACTGCCGAACCTTGTCAGCGAATTCGACCTCTTCCATCTGCGCGGTTTCGCGTTCCAGCTCCTCTACCCGGCGCCTGAGCATGGCAATTCGTTCTTCAGGATCGGATTGGATGCTCTCCTCGATCTCCTGCAATTCAGTGATGAAGCGCTCGCTCAGGCCCTCTGTCGCGACGATCTCGAGCTCGAGTTCTTCGAGGCTGTTGAAGATCTCGACACGGTCCTCCTCCGCTTCGGTCAAATCCTCCTGCAACAGCACCACTTCGGCGGAGAGATTGGGGTCAGGTACCGGCTCCTCGGCAAAGTTATGGCGCAGAATCAGGAACAACAACGTCACGGCGCCGAAGCCACAGGCCATGATGTCCAGAAAGGACAGGCTGAAGGCATTCAGGCGGCGTTTCTTGATCATCCTTTGTTAGACGTCCTGAACCCGAATGAGTTTTAGTTCATGCCCGCCAACACGGATCGACTCCCCGGGACGACATTGCCGGGGCAGTGGAG
>JBFHEJ010000300.1:0-2892 GCA_041584255.1 Lysobacterales bacterium | reverse complement strand
GCAGTACACGGTGACCAAAAACGGCACCATCCGTGATCCGTTCGTGGTCGAGGACCAGTGCACCAGTTCGATGTTCCACCGCGCCTCTGTCGAAGCGGCACTGAAATTCAAGTACAAGCCTCGGGTCATCGACGGCGTGGCCGTGGAAGTGCCGGGTGTCCAGAACAAGTTCACCTACGAAATCACCGAATAGCTGAAATGACCGTTTAGATGAAAAAACTCTCAACCAGCAAGTCATTCCTCGCCACTGTCACCGCGACAGCCTTCCTGGGCCTGACGGCGAGTGCCGTTTTCGCCCAGGACAGTGATCGCGAGACCAAGCAGACCGTGGCCATGAGCCAGCAGGTTTACGAGCAGCTCACTGAAGTTCAGGAGTTCGTCGAGGCCGAGGATTTCCCGAATGCCCAGCGGGCCCTGGATCAACTCAAGGCCAACGAGCGCCTGAGCCCCTACGAGCGGGCCCAGACCTGGAACCTGCAAGGCTACCTTGCCTATCTGCTGGAGGACTATCCGGGAGCGCTCAGAGCGTACAACCAACTGCTGGCCCAGCCGGAACTGCCCGAGGCCCTGACCCTGAGCACACTCAAGACCATGGCCCAGTTGCAGTTCATGACCGAGGACTACGAGGGTTCACTGGCCACCGTGCGACGTCTGATGCAAGCGGTCACCGAACCGAGCGCGGACATCGTCCTCCTCGAGGGCCAGATCTACTACCAGATGGAACGCTTCGAGGACGCCCTGCCGCCCCTCAAGAGGGCGGTGCAGATGTACCGCGACCAGGGGCTGACGCCGAAGGAGAACTGGCTCTTGCTGCTACACTCCTGCTACCTGCAACTGGCCGACTACCAGAACCTGCTGGGCGTGCTCAGGGAGCTGATCCAGTACTATCCCAAGGACCAGTACATCCTCACCCTGGCCGGTGTCTACAGCGAACTGGGCGACACCAAGAAGCAGCTGGCACTAACCGAGGTCTTGTACGAAACCAACGCTATCGATCCCAAGCGGCACGCCACCAACCTGGCCAACCTCTACCTGCTGCACAACATTCCCTACAAGGCGGCTGTTGTGCTGGAAACGGAGATGGAGGCCGGGAATGTCCAAGCCATCGATCGCAACCTGCGGTTGTTGTCACAAGCCTGGTACTCGGCCCGCGAGGCCGAAAAAGCCATCCCGCCTCTGCGGCAGGCGGCTGACCTGTCCAACGACGGTGACCTTTATGTTCGCCTGGCGCAGTCACTCGTCAACCTCGACCAGTGGTCGGAGGCTGCTGACGCCATCCAGAATGCGCTCCGCATTGGCGGGCTCAAGCGACCCGATCAGGCCAATATCCTGCTCGGCATGGCGCTGATGAACATGGACCGCCTCACCCAGGCAAGGCAGGCCTTCGAGCGCGCGTCACGCGACGAGCGCAGTCGCCGCGCGGCCCAACAGTGGATGGCCTATGTCGACAGTGAGCTCAAGCGCAAGGAACTGCTGAGGCAGGAGGTGCCGGAGTTCCAGGAGCGTGAGAAGGACGAGCTGCTCGAGGCTCTCGAAGCCCAGGCTCCAAATAACTAGATCCCCAAGGAACCCTATGATCTAAAAGGCCAGGTTTTTACCTGGCCTTTTTCTTATGTCCCCGCGAAGACCGCGCGGCTTAAATCGTCAAACCCCCGTCGACCACCAGGCATTCCCCGGTGGTGTACCGCCCGGCGTCCGAGACCAAGAACAACGCCGCCCCGGCCATTTCATCGGGCTCCGCATGACGCCCCAGTGGAATATTGCTGATGAACTGGCGATAGGAAGCCTCGTGCTCGAACAGTGCGCCGGCGAATTTTGTCTTGGTCAGCCCGGGCAACAGCGCATTGACCCGGATGCCCACGGGTCCGCACTCCCTGGCGAAGGCTTTGGTCATGTTGATGATGGCGGCCTTGGTGATGGAATAGATGCCCTGCAAAGGCGGCGGCCGCAGACCGTTGACCGACGCGGTGTTCAGAATCGCGCCACCGCCATTGGCCTGCATGAGCTTGCCGGCTTCGGCCGACATGTAGAAGTAGCCTCGGATGTTGACTTCGCAGGTCTTTTCAAATGCCTCGAGGGGTGTATCGAGGATTGGCCCAAAGTACGGGTTGGCGGCGGCGTTGTTGACCAGAATGTCGAGCTTGCTGTGCTTGGACTTTACGGCCGCAATGGCGCCCGTAATCTGATTAACGTCACCAACGTGGCAGGCCAGCGGTTCGGCGCTGTGACCGGCCTCAACGATTTCCGAGGCCACCTGTTCGCAGGCGTCGAGCTTGCGGCTGGAGACGATGACATGGGCGCCGTGCGCCGCTAGTGTGCGGGCGATGGCTTCGCCGATGCCACGGCTGGCGCCGGATATCAGCGCCACGCGGCCCGTCAGGTCGAACAAGGGGTCGATGGTCTTGTCAGTCATCGATGCAGAATATCAAGAATTGTCGTCATAAGGCCGGTCGGCCCGCACCAGCAGCATCAGCCCCGCCCCCACGAGCGCGACCACGCCACCCATGGCCATCGCGAAAGTCCATCCGAGGAGTTCGGCGATGATCGGCACCGCCAGGGCATTGACGATACCCATCAGGTTGCCACCGGTGTTCAGCACCCCGCAGGATGTTCCGGCGTATTGCCCGCCAACCGCGATCGCGGTCTGCCAGTACGCACCTTCCGTCAGCTGGTTGAAGAAGAAACACAGCACCAGCATCACCACCGCGGCCTGGACATTCAGGGTGACCGACCCGCCGATCAGCAGCGCACCTGAAATCACTAGGCCGGCGAGAATCGGGATACGGCAGCCCCAGCACAGCCCGAGCCCACTGCAAAACCGGTCGCAAATCCAGCCCCCCAATGCGGCTCCCGCCGCACCGGCGATCCATTGTGAAGAGGTCACGATCCCGG
>JBFHEJ010000299.1:0-2944 GCA_041584255.1 Lysobacterales bacterium | reverse complement strand
TTGTTTCTCCAGATGGGCGCTTTCAGGGAGCGCGATGGCGCCGAATCCCTGGCCAACGAACTGCGCAAAGACGACATGGTTCCGGTTTCGATCAACAGGCAGGGGGGGTATCATAAGGTGTGGCTGGGGCCGTACCTGAACGAGGATCAGGCCAACGCCATCATCCTGCGCGCGGTTGAACTGGGCTTCGATCGCCCACACAAAGTCAGGCGCTGACGCCCCGCAACCCCCAACGGCCAGCCAGATACCCGATGAAACAATTGATTAGCCGTATTGCCATTTTGCTCGTGCTCCTGGCACCT
Organism: Lysobacterales bacterium; assembly: GCA_041584255.1. Lineage (GTDB taxonomy): Bacteria > Pseudomonadota > Gammaproteobacteria > Xanthomonadales > SZUA-36 > JAUIBE01. Next base: position 2,642 of record JBFHEJ010000299.1, on the reverse strand, counting down.
GCGCTCGCCGCGCAGCCATCGCCGGGCAGCGGGCCCATGCCGGTACCCGCACCGCCTCAGCTCGGTGCGCGGAGTTACATCCTGACCGACTTCTACAGTGGCAATGTCCTGGTCGAGCAGAACGCCGACGAACGGGCGGAGCCAGCCAGCATCACCAAGGTCATGACCGCCTATGTGGTGTTCGCCGAGTTGGCCCAGGCCAATATCTCTCTCGATGACATGGTGCCGGTCAGCGAACGGGCCTGGCGCACCGGTGGCTCACGCATGTTCATAGATCCCAGCATGCAGGTTTCCGTCGAAGACCTGTTGCGCGGCGTGATCGTGCAGTCGGGCAACGACGCCAGCGTGGCGCTGGCGGAGTTTATCGCCGGCAGTGAGGAGGCCTTCGCCGGGGTGATGAATCACTATGCTGAGGCGCTTGGCATGACCAACACTCATTTCGCCAACTCAACGGGCTGGCCGGACGAACTGCATTACACGACGGCGCGCGACATCGCCAAACTCAGCGAGGCGACCATTCGCGATTTTCCGGATTACTATCGGTGGTTTTCGGAAAAAGAATTCACTTTCAACGAAATCCGCCAGCACAATCGCAACACGCTGTTGTGGCGCGATCCCGCGGTGGACGGTCTCAAGACCGGTCACACTGAAGCGGCAGGCTATTGCCTGGCGTCTTCGGCCAGCCGCGATGGCATGCGCCTCATTAGCGTGGTCATGGGCTCGGCATCGGAAAATTCACGGGCCAGCGAAAGCCAGAGCCTGCTGAACTACGGCTTCCGCTTCTTCGAGACCGTGCAATTGTACGAAGCCCGCGACGAACTGGCGCAGGCTCGGGTGTGGAAAGGCTTGGTTGACAATGTGCCCGTAGGGATTGCCGACGAAGTATTCGTCACCATTCCCCGCGGACGCTATGGCGATCTCGACGCGCAGGTGGAAATGCAACCGCAGCTCGAAGCCCCCCTGACAGAGGGCGCGGTGATCGGTCAGCTATCGGTCAGTCTCGAAGACGATCTGATCGTCCAGCGCGACCTCATCACGCTCGCAGGGGTGGAGCCGGCAGGCTTTTTCGGACGTACCTGGGATGGGCTGAAATTGTGGGTCGACGGATGGTTTTCCGACGATGAGTGACAGCGCCCAACCAATCGAGCGCGAGACCGTGCTCGATTTCCCCTGCCGGTTCCCGATCAAGGCCATGGGTCGGCATAGCGAGGAGTTTCGCGCCGCCGTGACGGCGATCGTGTTTCGCCATGCGGAAATGTGGCCCGGCGAGGAAGTCCAGCTCACGCCCAGCAGGGCCGGCAATTTCGTTTCCGTCACGACCGTGATCGAGGCGCGCTCGCAGTCTCAGCTCGACGCCATTTACCAGGAACTGACAGACTGCGAGCTGGTCATCATGGCGCTGTAGGCAGATGTCATGGCCTCTATCGTCCCCGAGTCCCCTGAGCCCGAAGCCGCTTTCGCGCTAAGCCGCCTGAAAGTCCGGCGCCTTGGCCTTGTCGACTACGCTCCGGTGTGGCGCGAAATGCAGGACTTTACCGATTCGAGGGATGAAGATACGCAGGACGAGCTGTGGTTGCTGCAGCATCGTCCCGTGTTCACACAGGGCCAGTCGGGGAAGGCGGAACACGTCCTCGCCCCGGGTGAAATTCCGGTCATCCAGGTCGACCGCGGCGGGCAGGTGACCTATCACGGCCCGGGTCAGATCGTGGCCTATCCATTGCTGGATCTGCAGCGCCTGGGGCTGGGCGTGCGTGCCCTCGTGTGCCGTATCGAGTCGGCGATTGTTGCCGTTCTGGCCGAATATGGCGTGCACGGCGCGCGCCGCGAGGGGGCGCCGGGCGTGTACGTGGATGGCGCAAAGATCGCTGCGCTGGGACTGCGTGTGCGGCGCGGGCGCTCCTTCCACGGCCTGGCTTTCAATATCGACATGGACCTGGAACCGTTTTCGCGCATCAATCCCTGCGGCTTCCAGGGCCTGCAAGTGACGCAACTCTCATCACTTGCCGCCGTGACGGTGCAGGACGCCGAAGCCGCCCTGGTCAGGCAGCTCGTCAGCGAGTTGGGCTATAGTGGAATCGATGAATAAGCAGGACGTCATTCCCATCAGGGTGCGCGTCGCGCGGCAGTCCGGCGAGGACAAGATCTCGCGTAATACCGCGCACTTCGACACCCAAGCCCCGGTGCTGCGCAAGCCGCCGTGGATTCGCGTGCGCCTGCCGGCCGGAAACGCAGTGGCCGAGCTGAAGTCGCGGCTGCGTGAACGCAAGCTCGTGACCGTCTGCGAAGAGGCTACCTGCCCCAATATTCACGAATGTTTCTCCAAGGGAACCGCCACCTTCATGATCCTGGGCGAGGTGTGCACCCGGCGCTGTTCCTTCTGCGATGTGGCTCACGGGCGGCCCCTGCCGGCCGACGAGGACGAGCCGCTGCACCTGGCTGAGACCATCCGGGATATGCGACTTCGCTACGTAGTCATCACTTCGGTCGACCGTGACGACCTGCGCGACGGCGGTGCTGGACATTTCGCCCGCTGCATCGACCTCGTGCGGGAATACAACCCCGGCATCCAGGTCGAGATTCTGGTCCCGGATTTTCGTGGCAAGGGCCGCATGGAGCGTGCGCTGGAGATTCTGAGTTCATCT
>JBFHEJ010000298.1:0-2972 GCA_041584255.1 Lysobacterales bacterium | reverse complement strand
TGCTCACTGGCGAACCAATGGCCGAGTCGGCCGAAGCCGGTAATCACTTCGTCCGCCACCAGCAGCACATCGTACTTTTGGCAAATGCGTTGTATTTCCGGCCAATAGGTGTCCGGAGGAATGATGACGCCGCCGGCGCCCTGCACCGGTTCTGCGATGAATGCCCCGACGGTATCCGCGCCCAGCTCGACAATCTTTTGCTCCAGCAGGCGAGCCTGCTGGAGTCCGAATTCTGCAGCGGAGAGCTTTCCACCGAGTTCGAATGCATAGGGCTGCTCGATGTGTTCGATGCCCGGCACCAGCATCCTGAGCTGCTTGTGCATCGGGCTCATCCCGCCCAGGCTGGCGCCGCCCAGCGTGCTGCCGTGATAGGCGTTCTTGCGCGCAATGATGGTCATCTTCGACGGCTGACCGGCGAGGTCCCAGTAGCGCCGGATCAAACGCACCTGGGTGTCGTTGGCTTCCGAGCCGGATCCCGTGAAAAAGCTGTGGTTGAACTGCGGCGGACTGACCTCGCCCAGCAATTCCGCCAGCTCGACAGCCGGGGGATGGGTGCACTGAAAAAAGCTGTTGTAGTACGGCAGCTCCTTCAACTGTCGGGTGGCCGCATCAATCAGCTCCTGGCGGCCGTAGCCGAGATTGACACACCACAGCCCCGCCATGCCGTCCAGAATCTGGCGCCCTTCTGAGTCCCAGATATATACGCCATCCGCCCGGATAATGATGCGGCTGCCTTTCTCTCCGAGCTCACGGTGATCGGTGAAGGGATGCATGAAGTGGCGGTGATCACTGCTTTGCCAGTCGCGGGTGTTCGGGCTGGGATCGTTTGAAAGGAGTTCGGGGTTCACCGAGCGTTTCCAGGGCCATTGGGTTGCACTATCCTACCCTGAAATCGCGCCCGAGCGTTCCATGCAAACAAGCACGCTTTATTACATCCACGACCCCATGTGCAGTTGGTGCTGGGGCTATCGTCCGGTTCACGACGAGCTCAGGGCGCGCCTGCCTGCCGGCGTGCGCTGGAAGAACCTGCTTGGCGGTCTTGCACCCGACAACGATGCGCCCATGCCCGACCAAACCCAGTGGATGGTCATGAATCACTGGCACAAGATCCAGAAGCAACTTGGCACGGATTTCAACTTCGCATTCTGGACCCGCTGCAAACCGCGTCGCTCCACTTACCCCGCCTGCCGGGCGGTGATTGCGGCGGCCGGGCAGGATGCCGAGGATGCCATGATTGACGCCATTCAGCGGGCCTACTACCTGCGTGCCATGAACCCTTCCAACAACAGCACCTTGATCGACCTCGCCGGGGAATTGAACCTGGACCGGGCCCGGTTCGCCAGCGACCTGAGCGCTCCCGAGACTCATCGCACACTGCTGGCTGAAATTGGACGGGCCAGGGCGATGGGCGTGACGAGTTTTCCATCGCTGGTGCTGCAGTCGGATCAAGGAGAGACGCGAATCCCGGTCGACTACCACAGCGCCGAACCGACGTTAGCGGCAATTGCGTCCAAGGCGAGCCCGAAACAGCGGGCACCGTCGGTCCGCGACAGCAAGCCATGAGCCAACAAGCTGAAGTTGCCGAAAAACAGGATCTGACGAGGGGCTCGGCCGCCGGCCACCTGCGCCGCCAGGGCATACCCTTTGGTTTCGCCCTGGTGGCGATTTTTTCGTTCGAGGCGATCGACCTGTTCTTCATCTCGCAGCTCGGCGACACACCGCTTGCCGCGGTGAGCTTCACGTTTCCCGTGATCTGGCTGGTCTACGGCATCGGCATTGGCCTGGAGGCGGGTGTCGCTTCCTGCGTTTCGCGCGCCATAGGCCGAAAAGACGAGGAAGGCGCGAAACGGCTGGCAACGGACACTGTATTTCTCGGCGCAGGGCTGTTCTCCCTGATCGCCATCATCGGCCTGCTGAATATCGAACGGATATTTGCACTTTTAGGCGCAACTGTCGAAGTCATGCCCCTGATCCGCGAGTACATGTCGGTGTGGTACTGGGTCGCACCCCTGGATGCGGTGCTCTGGATCAGCCTGGCGGCGGTCAGGGCCCGGGGCAACACACCGCTGGAGAGCAAGTTCATCATCGCCGCCGCCCTGCTCAACCTGGCGCTCGATCCCCTCCTCATATTCGGACTGCTCGGCTTCCCGCGGCTCGAGGTCATGGGTGCGGCGCTGGCCACCGTGATCAGCACCGGGACGATCCTCCTGATCGCGCTCGCATATCTCGGCGGGCGATTGAAGATTTTTGCCGCCCCAACAGCTCGCCTGTCCGTCCTCGTTTCATCATGGAAACATGTTCTGACCATTGGCATTCCGGCGATGATCACCAATGCCATCATCCCGGTTTCCAGCGGCATCGTGGTGGCCCTGGTCGCCACGTACGGCGTCGACGCGGTCGCCGGATTCGGCATTGCCATGCGCCTCGAACCGCTCACGCTGATCCCTTTCTATGCCCTGTCTGCAGTCACCAGTCCCTTTTTTGGCCAGAACTCGGGCGCGGGCAGGTTCGACCGCTTGAGGGAAGTGCGCAGCGTGATCGCCCGCTTCTGTATCGTGTTCGGCCTGTTGCTTGCCGTCGCGCTCGATCTGCTGGCCTATCCCATCGCCGGGCTGTACAGCGACGCCGCCACCATTCGCGATGTTACGGTCCACTACCTCTGGATTGTTTCCCTTAGCTATGGCGCCTATGGCTTGGTGATGTCCGTCAATGCAGCATTCAACGGCATGGGCCACCCGTTGCCCGGCGTGGTGATCTCCACCCTGCGCGTGATTGTCCTGTTTCTGCCACTGGCCCTTCTGGGCAAGGCCCTGATCGGCCTCGAGGGCCTGTTTGTCGCCAGCAGCGTTTCGAATTTTGCACTGGGTGTGATCGGCTGGATCTGGCTCGGCCGACAGATCGAGAAATTGGCCCGCAAGAACCAGCGCGCTGAGTGAAATGATTGGCGTCCAATTAGCGCAGGCATGCAGGCG
>JBFHEJ010000297.1:0-2982 GCA_041584255.1 Lysobacterales bacterium | reverse complement strand
CGTTCGATCCGGATGTCGAAGGCCAGCCACAGTATCGGTACGGCTTGCAGGAATCGCTCATGGAGAAATTCCAGGAGCAGCCGGAAATTTACGATCAGGTGGCGGTGGTGCCGTTTTCGCCGCCACAGTCAGCCAGCCTCGGCGAACCGGAGTCCGTGGACATGGTCGTGACGTTCCGAAATACCCACGGATGGATCAACGACGGGCTTGCCGACCTGGTGTTTGCCGAGTTCGCGCGCGTGTTGAAACCCGGCGGCATACTTGGCGTCGTGCAACATCGCGCTCAAGACGGAAGTGACCCGGCGGTGACAGCGGAGAGCGGATACGTCTCGGAGCAGGCGGTGATCGACCTGGCCCGCAAAGCGGGCCTGTACCTGGAGGCGCGCTCGGAGGTCAACGGCAATCCGGCCGACAGCCGCGATCACGAGGCTGGCGTATGGACGCTGCCGCCTAGCCTGCGGCTGTGCCGCGACATCGAGGATGAGGCGGAAAGGGCGGAGTGCGCCATGCCGTGGCAGGCCATTGGCGAAAGCGACCGCATGACCCTGCGCTTCCGAAAACCACTGCACTGAGCGTGTTTTACGGGCACAGGGAAGTGCCAGCGCGCGAAGCGCGAGCCTTTGAAAACCGCGCTTTTTAAAGGCGTGATTCAAGTGGGTCAGAATGACCCATCCTGCTCTTTGGCTAAGCCGCTTTCCTCGCCTGCCGGGAGACCAGACGTCCTAGCGCAGCAATACCGTTCTCGATGGCCTCGCTCCATGGGTGGCCAAAGCTCACACGAATGAAGTTCCCATAGCGCGGCCCGGCCGAAAAGATGTCACCCGGAACGATGCTGATGCATTGCTCCATGGCGGCGTCAAACAGCGATTCTGAGTCGACGCTTTCGGGCATTTCCAGCCACAGCACGCCGCCTCCGCGGGGTCTCGACACGCCCGTTTCCGGCGGGAAATGCTGTTCCACACAGGCCACCATACGCTCGGCATTTTGCTTGAGAATCGGCCGCAGTCGGTTGAGATGCCGGTCGTAATCGTGGGCAGCCATGAATTCGGCCAAAGTAAGCTGTTGCAGCAACCCCGACGAGCACGACAGGGCGCGTTTGAGTTTGCGGGCCTGGTCGGTGTAGCGCCCCGGGAGCAGCCAGCCGATGCGATAGCCCGGGGCTACGGTCTTGGAGAATGAGCCAACCGTCAGCACCATGCCCTGGCGCGAAAAGAACTGCGCCGGTTTGGGCCGTGGTCCGTCGAAGTAGAGTTCCCCGTAAACGTCATCCTCGATCAGCGGCACGTCGTGGCTTTCGAGGAGGTTGACCAGTTCCTGGCGGTAAGGATCGTCGCTCAAATAACCCAACGGGTTGCTGATTGAGGAAGAGAAGAGGCAGGCCGTGATGTGGTGGGTCTTCAGGGCTTTTGTCAGTCGGCTCAGCATGACGCCTTCCAGCGGGCAGGTTTCGATTTCCAGCGCTAGCATCCCCAGTGACTCGATCAGTTCGAGTATCCCGTAATAGGTGGGGCTTTCCACCGCGATCACGTCGCCCGGCTGAGCCACGGACTGAAGGGCCAAAGCCAGCGCCTCCTGTCCACCGTTGGTAATCAGGACTTCGTTGGGATCGACGGAGCCGCCCTGGTTGAGGTAACGGTAGGCAATCTGCCGGCACAAACCTGGCTCGCCGTAGAACGGCGCGTAACCGAGGGACCGGGCCTCGGCCCGGGCCATGATGCGTTTCATGGCGCGGTGCAGGGTCTTTGTCGCTGGACTGGCCATGGACGGGTTGGCGATTCCGAGCGGCAAAAGACCGGGACGGTGAATCGAGGCATAGACCCGGTCGATCAGGTTCTGACAGCGCACTTCCTGGGGACTGCAGTCGCGGCACTTGATGCTGACCAGCGGGTTTAGTCGCTTGGCGTGAACAAAGTATCCCGATTTGGGGCGCGCTTCGAGGCGGCCCTGGCGCTCAAGTTCGAGGTAAGCCTGGCGAACCGTCGGAATGCTGACGTCCAGCTTGCTGCTGAGCCGGCGCAGAGAGGGCAGGCGATCACCCGGTCGCAGCGTTCCGTTTTCGATCTGTTCTGAGATGAGGTCGATGACCTGCAGGTAGAGATAGGAAGAGGCCTCTTTGTCGACGGCGATCATGGTGTAGTTCCCCAGCAATCAGTGTTTACTCTGTTGATATTGCATTTATCAAATTGTGTATCTGTTATGTATTCAGTTGCAAGTTTAATGTTTGTGCCATGAAATTGAAAGTGCCCTGGCGGATTGGTCGTTGAATCGGAAAAACGCCCGCCTGGTCACATGAGGAGGCGAGCATGACCAATTTCTGGTTGTACGCCGCAGCGGTATTGATCTGGGGTTCAACCTGGCTGCTGATCAACTTTCAGCTCGGAACCGTGGCTCCCGAAGTCTCAGTGGTATACCGCTACGCGATTGCCACGGTTTTGCTGATGGCGTTTGCCGTGGTGCGCCGGCTTCCACTTCGCTTCGGGCCCCGCGATCATTTCCGTTTTGTGCTTCTGGGGCTGTTGCTATTCAGCTTCAATTACATAGCGACCTATACCGCCCAGGTGTACATACCGTCCGCGCTCAATGCGGTGGCTTTTTCGACCATGGTGTGGATGAATATCCTCAATGCCCGGCTGTTCTTCGGGACCCACATCGAAACCCGCGTGTGGCTCGGCGCCAGCCTCGGCATGGTCGGGGTGGTGGTGCTTTTCTGGCCTGAAGTCTCGGCTTTGAGCCTGACCGACAAAACGTTGGTCGGCGCCACCTTCAGCCTTTCCGGAGCGTTGCTGGCCTCGTTCGGCAATATGGTTTCCACGCGGGCACAGGGTGAAGGCGTGCCGGTTCTCCAGGCCAATGCCTGGGGAATGTTTTACGGCACCCTCATCACTGCCGCTGTCGCCTGGAGAAAAGGTATTCCGTTCAACTTCGAATACACCTTCAGTTACGTCTCCTCGTTGCTATACCTGGCCGTTTTCGGGTCGATCG
>JBFHEJ010000296.1:0-2989 GCA_041584255.1 Lysobacterales bacterium | reverse complement strand
GAGCCTCGACAACGGCGCCCTGCGCTTTGATGGCATCAGGGACATCGACTCGACTGTGGCTTTCGTCATCGAATCCGGCCTGGCCGAGAAAGGGCGCATCGGCATCATGGGCGGCTCGTACGGCGGCTATATGGTGATGGCCGGTCTGACCTCATATCCGGATTTGTTCGCGGCCGGCGCCAACCTGTTTGGCGTGGTGAATTTCGAGACGTTTTTTGCCAATACAGAGCCTTGGATGGCGGCCATTTCCACCGTTGAGTATGGCGATCCCGTCGCTGACAGGGAACTGCTCCGGCAACTCTCACCCATTCACAAGGTCGACCGCGTGGTCGCACCGACCATCGTGCTCCACGGCGCCAATGACACCAACGTGCCGGTGGTCGAGGCCGAACAGGTCGTGAATAACCTGGAACAACGCGGCGTACCGGTTAAATACGTCCTTTTTCCTGACGAGGGCCACGGCTGGCGCAAGACGGAAAACCGGGTGACGTCCGATGTGGAAATCGTCACGTGGTTCAGTGAACACCTGTAAAGCACTGCAGGCACTGGGCCAACCCTCCGGTTGGGCTATTCTCGCCAGGGTCATGTAGAGTTTACGGGGCCGCACAGTCGTTATTGGTGATGGCCGCGAATCACTACATGCAAGCCGTTTCCGACGAACAACTCATTCAGTGGGTTGCGAACGGCGACGCTTCGTGCCTGGGCACCTTGTTCGAGCGCCATCATCGCGGCGTTTACCAATTCTGCCTGCAGATGACGCGCAACCCGGGGCATGCGGAAGACTTCGTTCAGGACGTCTTTGTCAAGATTCTGAAAGCAGCGAAAAAATTTCGCGGCGAAGGGGCAGAAGAGCGGGCACATGGCATTTTCCCAGAAACTTTATGAGCGGCTGACCAATGAGGAGGACGCGCGCCTGTGCGACGACATTCCGGATTCGGCCTGCAAGGAGGCGCCGCAGAGCTTTACCCTGATCCTTGCCAGCTACCTGCTGACCAAGCTGGGGGACGCCATTGCGAGTCCCAAAACCACGCTGGCCTGGGCCACGACCGCGGTGGGGGCGCCGGCCTACGTGCTGGCGTTTCTGGTTCCGATCAGGGAATCCGGGTCGCTGATCCCGCAGCTCTTTATCGGCGGCTTCATTCGCCGGCTCGCCCTTCGCAAGTGGGTGTGGGTGGCGGGCGGCATTGGCCAGTTTCTGTGCATCGCCGGAATTGGGTTCGCGGTCCTGTTTCTGGAAGGCACACAGGCCGGATGGGCCATCCTCGGGCTGATCACGCTGTTCAGCCTGGCACGCGGGTTTTGCTCTGTGGCCGCCAAGGACGTGCTGGGCAAAACCATACCCAAGCCCAAGCGCGGCCAACTCACCGGGTGGTCAGCGAGTGTCGCCGGCCTGCTGACTGTCGGCGTCGGCGTGGTGCTGATGCTGCCGGTGTCGGGCAAGCTTGACGAAGCCTGGCTGGGCCTGCTGATCATGTTCGCCGGTGTGCTGTGGCTGGTGGCTGCAGGCATCTATGCCAGCGTTCCGGAAGTGACCGGTGAGACCGGCGGGGGGCGCAATGTCATGCAGGCGCTGCGAAAGCTTCGCATCCTGATCACAGACAGGCCATTCCGCAAGTTTGTCACCACCCGCGCGCTGCTGATGTGCTCTGCCCTCAGTGCCCCGTACTATGTCGCTCTCTCGCAGGAGCGGCTGGGTTCACCCAGCTTTCTGTTGGGTGCCTTCGTCGCCGCGGCGGGGACTGCCAGCCTGGTCAGTGCGCCGTTGTGGGGCCGGTACGCCGACTCTTCCAGCAAGCGGGTCATGATCGCTGCCGCCATCGTGACTGCGGGAATCGGTATCACCACCTTCGCCGTCGACAGGCTCGCACCGCACCTCGCCGCGACCGTGTGGTTCCTTCCTCTCGCTTACTTCGTCTTGTCGGTAGCCCACAGTGGGGTGCGCGTTGGCCGCAAGACTTATGTCGTCAACCTCGCCAGCGGCAATCAGCGCACGGACTACGTCGCCATCAGCAACACGGTCATCGGAGTGCTCTTGCTGCTGGTGGGCGCTGTCGGCTCACTGTCCGCCGTCATTGGCAATGCCGGCGTCATCGGTCTGCTTGCCCTGATGGGACTGAGTGGGGCCGCCGCGGGTGGCGCTTTGCCTGATGTGGAATCCTGATACGGAGCGGAGTGCCTCAGTACCCGGTCAATTCGAGGTAACCGCGTCCGCGTGAACCTGGTGAATCGCCGTCGACCTGGATGACGCCCTCCCAATACGGATAGTCGAGATCCATCCATTGTTCGGGGTGCAGGGCCGACACCTCGAGCACCCGTTGCTGCGCGGCAAGCTCGATCCGCCAGCGCAAAGGCAAGCGGCGACCTGCGACGAGCTCATAAGCCAGTTCCTCCATCACGATCTGCGACCCTTCGAGCTCCGTGTGACCGCCGTCTGCGCCAATCAGAGCACCGTATTTGTAATCTCCCGGATTGCCCGGTCCCTTGCGGCCACGCAAGCGAAAAAGCATCAGCTTTTCGCCAGAATCCAGGTGCACCGCAAACCAATCCCAGCCGACTTGGTCTGCCTGCAAGAACTGACTGCTCCACTCCCGGTCGAGCCAGGCGTCGCCCTGCACCGCAACCGTTTCGCCATTGACCCGCAACTGCCCTGTCGCCTCCAGGAACGGCTGGCTGTAGTAGTAGGAACCGCCCCCTTGTGGATGCTTTTGCGAAAACCCGCCATTGCCGTGCTCAATCAACGGACCGCTGGCGCCAAGTTCGAGTTGAATGGCCACCGCGCCCTGCCTGGCGGCAAGTTCGAGTGGCAACCAGTCCTCGCCGATACTCGCCAGAGTCCAGTCATCCAGCCAGGCGGCGAAGGGTTGGGCGTGCACTGCGGCCTGGGCGATGTCGCCGTGGAGCCCCCCGCGCGCATATCGTTGAAAAGCGCGATGTTGATTTGGCGTCGTCACCGCAAAATGCGCCATGAACAACTGCTCGCTTTGCCAGG
>JBFHEJ010000295.1:0-3054 GCA_041584255.1 Lysobacterales bacterium | reverse complement strand
TCAAGCCAGTGGCTCGAATCCCTGGTGGACAGCAGCTGATTCAGTTTTCCATCAATCATTTCACGGCCACGCCAACGGCCCGGTTGCGTATCGTATTGCGAATCCTCGAACTCCGGAATCTTCACCACCGCTTTGAGGTTCTGCCAGAAGTTGTCGGTGATGACCGCAATCACGATAAACCCGTCTGCGGTTTGATAGGTGTTGTACGGCACATGCACGAAATGTGCATTGCCAATCGGGTAAGGGTCCCTGCCGGAAAGGAAGTACATGGTGGCCATGTAATTGAGCATCGATACCTGGCAGTCCAGCATTGAAATGTCGACATGCTGTCCTTTTCCGCTTCGTTCGCGCTCCAGAAGCGCAGACAGGATCCCCATCACTGCGAACATGCCGCCACCGAGGTCGCCAATCGGGATTCCGGATCTCACCGGGTGCTCGCGATCATGTCCGGTGATCGACATGCCGCCGCCGGTGGCCTGGGCCACCTGGTCAAAGGCAGGTCGCTTGGGATTGGGCCCGTCGCTGCCGAACCCGCTCACGGCGCACGTGATGATGCGTGGATTGATGCGACTCAGCGCAGCGTAATCGATGCCCAGGCGTTCCGGCACGCCGACACCGAAATTGCTGACGACCACGTCAGACTTTCTGACCACATCATTGAATACGCTGCGACCTGCATTGCTCTTCAGGTCGATCGCAATGCTTTTCTTGTTGCGGTTCAGCGTAAGGTAATAGGCCCCATAGCCGTCCAGCGAATAGTCGGGGTCATTGGCAAGCAGTTTGCGGGTGCCCTCCCCCTGGAGTGGCTCGACCTTGATGGTTTCGGCCCCCAGGTCCGCCAGGATCATGGCCGCATACGGCCCGGACAGCATGTGTGTCAGGTCAACGACGCGTACACCAGCCAGCGGTTTGGCGGGTGGAGCAGTCATTCAGAAGTCGGGCTCATTGAAGGATCTGACCAAACTGTATACAAAAGCGCGTCTCAGGGCTTCTCAGGTGTCAATTTAGAGGACAATTGTATACAATTTATCAGAGATTTGCCCACCTGCCTTAAAAACGAAATGGCCAAAGCAGCGCAAAAAGCCTATGCCCTGATTCGCGATCGAATTATCAGCGGCGAATACCCGCCTGCCCTGCGCCTCACGGAGCAGGAGATCGCTGACGCCAGCGGGGTCAGTCGCACACCGGTTCGCGAAGCGCTTCGCCGGCTGCAGAGCGAGGGGTTTGTTGAGGTCTCTGCCAACCTCGGGGCCGTCGTGGTTGAATGGTCCGAGGCCAACGCCGGGGACATCTTTGAGCTGCGCGCGGTGCTGGAATCCTACGGCGCTGCGCGCGCGGCATCGCGAATCACCGCTGAAGGGATCGAGGATCTGCGCGCCCTCGCCAACGCCCAGTACCAGGAATGCAAAACACGCAAGAGGGGTTTCGTCGAGCGCGTCGGCGCCTTAAACAGCACGTTCCACAGAACCATCCACCAGTTTTCTGGCAATACCAGATTGCTGAACCTGCTGCCGGCCCTGATTGAAGCACCCCTGGTGATGCGCACGTTTTCAAAGTATGACCCGGCTGAGTTGTTACGCAGCGCATCGCATCATCTCGAGATCGTGGACGCCCTCGAGGCCCGGGACGCCGACTGGGTTTCGGCGATCATGAACAGCCACATTCGTGCCGCCCAGTTCAGTACGCTGCGTTACCACGCGGAAAAGCGCGAAGATGACGCGCCTCAGGCACTTTAAATCAGAGCAAAGATGGGACACACGTTATTTGAAAAGATCTGGCAGGCGCACCTGGTTCGGGACGAAGGTGGTGACGACGATGATGGGGCGCCAGCGGTCATTTACGTCGATCTCCACTTGCTCCACGACGTGACTTCACCGCAGGCCTTTGCGGAACTGGACCGCAGAGGCATCGGGGTCCGCCGTCCCGACCTCTGCCTGGCAACCATTGACCACTCGTCACCCACGCTGCCGCCGGATGCCGAGGGGAATCGCCCCTACGTTTCCCAAGCAGCGCGACTCCAGGCGGAGGCGCTTGCGCGGAGCTGCGAGCGGCACGGCATCGAGTTTCATGGTTGGGACAGTCGCCATCGCGGCATCGTGCATGTGATTGGCCCCGAAATGGGCGCAACCCAGCCGGGCATGACCATTGTCTGTGGCGACAGCCATACCTCGACACATGGCGCTTTTGGCACGCTGGCGTTTGGAATTGGCACCACTGAAGTCGGGCACGTGCTCGCCTCTCAATGCTTGCTGCAGCGCAAACCCGCCACCCTCGGAATCGCAGTGGAGGGCCAATTGTCACCGGGCGTCACGGCCAAGGATGTCATCCTGCATATCATCGGCACCATCGGGGTCGACGGCGGCACCGGGCATGTCATCGAGTATTTTGGAAGCGCCATCCGGGCGCTCGACATGGAAAGCCGTATGACGCTGTGCAATATGTCGATTGAAAGCGGTGCGCGCGCAGGAATCATCGCCCCCGATGAAGTGACTTTTGCTTACCTGAAGGGGCGACCGAAGGCCCCGACAGGCGAAGCCTGGGAGCAGGCGGTCGCGCGTTGGCGAATGCTCACAACCGACCCGGATGCGCGTTTCGATCGAGTGGTAGAAATCGATGCTCAAGAAATCGAACCCAGCGTGACATGGGGGACCAACCCGGGGATGGTCATTGGTATCGGTGAACGGATCCCGCAACGACAGGATGCCTCCGCGGTTGACGCGCGGTCCTATATGAATCTGCAATCTGGGCACCCTCTCGAGGGTCACCATGTGGACGTTGTGTTTATCGGAAGTTGCACAAATTCCAGGATTTCAGACCTCAGGGCTGCAGCCGGCATCATGCGCGGTCACAGGGTGCCGCAAGGCACGCGGGTGCTGGTGGTTCCGGGTTCGGAACAGGTTCGCCTGCAAGCCGAACGTGAAGGCCTCCATGAAGTATTCAAGGACTCCGGCGCGGAGTGGCGAGAGTCGGGCTGCTCCATGTGCCTCGCCATGAATGGTGATATGGCCTTGCCCGGGGAGTTGGTGGTGAGCACCAGCAACCGCAATTTCAAGG
>JBFHEJ010000294.1:0-3086 GCA_041584255.1 Lysobacterales bacterium | reverse complement strand
GTCAGCGTCATGCTCAGCCTGGCTTTCCCGGCCACGGCCGGCCCTTGGATTGAGTGGCTGATCTGGTTCACGGCAGCGACCACCCTCGCTTCCGGTATTCAGTACGTCGTGATCTGGTCCAAAAAGGCCAGCAAAGAGAGGGAGAAAGCGAGACATGGCCGATCAGCCTGAGCAGGCGCCCGTAGGAACCTGGGTGTCAGGCCGCTGGTTCTGGCTGGCCATTGGCCTGATCGTGGCGTGGCTGACTTGGAAGCTCGCTCCGGTGATCATGCCTTTTGCGCTGTCGGCTGCGATCGCTTACCTGTTCGACCCCATGGTCGATCGCCTGGAGCGTGTGAAAATCGGTGGCTGGCAGTGGAATCGCTCACTCGCGGTCGTGCTGGTGTTTGTCCTCATGATCGGCGTGCTCGTCGTCCTTGTGCTGGTGCTCATGCCCATGCTTCAGACGCAGGTGCGCCAGCTGGTCTCGAAATCGCCAGTGTTCCTCGACTGGCTGGGAAGCACGGCGTGGCCGTGGCTGCAACAGACACTCGGGCTTGAAAGCATCACTTTGGACGCGGCAACGGTGACCGAAAGCCTGAAGCAATACTGGAAGGAAGCCAGCCAGGCACTGCTCTCCGTGATCGGAACGCTCACGCAGGGCGGCCAGAAGGTCTTCAGTTTCTTCATCAACCTGCTGCTGGTTCCTGTCGTCACATTCTATTTACTGCGCGACTGGGACAGGCTGGTCAATGGCGTGCGCATGATGCTGCCGCGACGCCATGAACCACTGGTCAGCAAGCTTGTAGGGGAAATTGACGATGTACTCGGGGCTTTCATCCGGGGGCAGTTGATCGTGATGTTGGCCCTGGGGTTGATTTATTCCATCGGTCTTTGGGCCATCGGGCTCGACCTGGCCATCATCATCGGTCTCACCGCCGGCCTGCTCAGCATCGTCCCCTATCTTGGAACTTTTGTTGGGGTCGCGGCCGGCCTGCTGGCGGCCCTTTTCCAGTTTCAGGATTTCACGCACCTGTTACTGGTGGCGGCGGTGTTCATAGTCGGCCAGGTCATGGAAGGCATGGTTCTGACTCCGAAACTCGTTGGCGATCGCATAGGGCTACACCCGGTAGCTGTCATTTTCGCGGTGCTGGCGGGCGGACAGCTGGCGGGTTTCTTGGGCATCCTCCTCGCGCTCCCGGTGGCGGCGGCGCTGAACGTGTTGGTGCGGCACGTTCATGGTGAATATCGTCAGAGCGCCTACTACGGGCAGGCTCCTGAATCCGGGCCGGTCGATCATGAATCGGCCCCCGGCGGCGGTGCCCAAGGGGCAGGACCCTGAGTGTCGATATCCCCGCAAATCCCCCTGCAGCTGCACCCGTTGGGGCCCGGGCGATTTGAGGATTTCGTCGCCGGACCCAATCAGCCTGCAGTAGACGCTATGCGCGAGTTGCACAGGCAACCCGGCTCGAGCTTGTTTCTCAGCGGCCCTGCGTTCAGTGGTAAGTCGCATTTGCTGAACGCATTGTGCGTCGAACAGCGTGAACGGGGCGCGTCGGCCTGGTATATCGGCTTGGAGAGCCTGGGGCCCGGTGACAGCGGCGTGCTGAGCGGGCTGCAGGGGATGGTCTGTCTTGACGGCCTGCACGCGGTAGCAGGCGATAGGCGATGGGCGGAAGCCCTGTTCCACAGTTTCAATGAAATCCGTGAAGGCGGGGGCCAGATCGCAGCGAGCAGCCGCCAGCCGCTGAGTGCGATGACGTTTGCGTTACCGGACCTCGCGTCGCGCATGGCCTGGGGCCTGCGCTTTCGCCTGCTTCCCCTCGACGAATCTGGTCGCCTCGAGGTGCTGCGCCTCCATGCGCGGCGGTTGGAACTCGAATTGCCGCAAGATGTAGAACGATTCCTGCTGCGGCGGATTGGCCGTGACCTGGGTTCGCTGCTGAAGGCAGTGGAAAAACTTCATCACGGCGCGCTCGCCGGGAAGCGCAGGGTGACCGTGCCTTTTACTCGGCAGGTTCTTTCCGCGGAGTTGGGAAGAGGCTAAGCGCAAGCCGTTCATGGCCTCGGCACAAGAGGAAGACAGCATGCTCACCAAACTCGACATTACCAAGAATTGGCTGCCGCGCTACACCGGAATGCCGTTGGACAAATTCGGTGAATATATCCTGTTGACCAACTTTGGCAATTACGTGCAGAAATTTGCTGAGCAGTTTAATTGCGAACTGCATGGGCTCGACCGTCCGATGCAGGCCGCCACCAACAGTGACGGCCTGAGCATCATCAACTTCGGCATCGGGTCGAGTAATGCTGCCACCGTGATGGATCTGCTCAGCTCCATCGCTCCCAAGGGCGTCCTGTTCCTGGGCAAATGCGGCGGTCTCAAGAAGTCGACCGAAATCGGCCATTTCATCCTGCCCATCGCCGCAATTCGCGGAGAAGGCACCAGCAACGATTACTTCCCCCCGGCGGTGCCGGCGCTGCCGTCGTTCAAGCTGCATAAATTCGTATCGGACAAGATTGTCGAGCACGGCGTCGACTACCGGACGGGTGTGGTTTACACCACTAATCGACGGGTGTGGGAACACGACGGGCAGTTTCACCAGAGGCTCCACGATATGACCTGCATTGGTATCGACATGGAGACCGCGACGCTGTTCATCGTCGGTCACGCGAATGAAATTTCGCGTGGGGCCTTGTTGCTGATTTCAGACGTACCGGTAACGCCCGACGGCGTGAAGACCGAGGCTTCGGATCGAAAAGTCACCGAGAAGTGGGTGGACCTGCACTTGCAGATCGGGATCGAGGCGATGACGGAAATTGGGCAGAAGGGGGAGAAAATAAAGCATTTTAGATACTAGTGTTCGCTGGGGCGCAATGTCGCAAGCTCGTTTAGCTGCTCCACCGCTTCGCGGTGAAGGCGCTTTCGCTCGCTCACGACGTCCACGAACTCAAGCGCACTCTGGGGCGTCGTGTTCGCTGGGGCGCAATGTCGCAAGCTCGTTTAGCTGCTCCACCGCTTCGCGGTGAAGGCGCTTTCGCTCGCTCACGACGTCCACGAACTCAAGCGCACTCTGGGGCGTCGTGTTCGCTGGGGCGCAATGTCG
>JBFHEJ010000293.1:0-3107 GCA_041584255.1 Lysobacterales bacterium | reverse complement strand
TCAACCAAACCCAGCCTAATACGCTTCAGTGGCTTTGAAACGTGCTCATGGTCACGGAGTCGGGTGTTGGCACTGCAGTTTTTTCAGCCAAGTCTTCGGGTAGACATCAACAATCGAGTCATGATGGTGCCGGGCGAGAAAATCCTGGTGTGGGCGGCAGGCACCGAAGCAGAAAAAAACCCCGCCGACAGGGGCGGGGTTCAAATTGCCTTTAGGAGTGTTGCTACGTTGTGTTGTTACGGAATGAGTACGCTCGTGATCACGTGGACAACGCCGTTGTCGGTGCCAAGGTCGATCAACGAGAGCTCGAGCGTGGCAAAGTTGCCATTGTTGTCTTCGATGGCCGGGCCCATCGGGCCTGAGGCCGTCGGGAAGGTGAACCCGCGGTTGAGCATCCGAATCCGATCGGAATCCAGCACGTCGCCCGAGAAGCGCTCTCCACGCGCCACGTGGTAAAGAAGAATGTTGGTCACAAGGGCCTTGGCTTCGGGGCCACTGTTGATCAACGCGGTGATGCTGTTTGCGTCGAGCCCCAGGGAATCCTGGAAAGCCTGATCAGTGGGTGCGAACACGGTGAAGCGGCCGTTGCCGTCCAGTGGGGCATCGAGCCCGGTGGCCACCAGCGCAGCGATCAGGGTGCTGAACTCACCGGTTAGCGCCGGATCGACGTCACCGGCGTTTACCGCAACGGCGAGATCCACGATCGTGAAACGGTCCTCGGGCTTGACGGCCAGGACGTTGCCGGCAAAGAGGATGGTGGCGGCCGTGACCATCGCGACGACCAGTAATTTCGATTGTGTAAATAAATTGTACATGTTTAGCTCCCACTAAGAAGTATTTCAAAGAATGCTAAATAGCGGCTTTATTACGACATTAAATGTGTACAAAAAGCCCAAAACAATCCGTGTTACAAATTAATGTACAATAAGTGTATATATATTTCAAGTTTTTTTTCAGCCCCAGGGTTGACCGGCCAAATTGTTGAATGCAGCAGGGCAGGGAGGGGACAGGGCGGGTTCGGAATTTGGGGCGGTTCGATAGGGCTCAGCCGTGCAGGGATTTCCGATGGGCCCTGGCGTGCTCCTGGATTGCTTCAACTTCTTCGGCGCTCCAGCGGTCGAGATTTTTCAACACCATGCGCATGCGCGGGGTTGACGACATTTCTTCGCGATGTCGTGCCAGGAAATCCCAGTAGAGGCTGTTGAAGGGGCAGGCCCCGTCACCCGAGCGCGCCGTGACGTCGTAGGTGCAGTCCGAACAGTAATTGCTCATACGATTGATATAAGACCCACTGGCGACATAGGGTTTTGATCCGACAATCCCGCCATCGCCGTGGAGGGCCATGCCCAGCGTATTGGGCAGCTCCACCCATTCCACGGCATCGACGTAAATGCCGAGGTACCAATCACAAACCGCTTGCGGGTCGAGTCCGGTCAGCGTGGCATAGTTGCCGATCACCATCAGCCGCTGGATGTGATGGGCGTAGCCGTTGTCGAGGGTGTCGCCGAACGCCTGGGCCAGGCAGTTCATCGGCGTGTCCGCATTCCAAAAAAAACCTGGCAGCGGGATGTCATGTTCGAAATGATTAAGGTCGCGGTAGCCCGGCATCTCCCGCCAGTAGACGCCGCGGATAAATTCGCGCCAGCCGAGGATCTGCCGCACGAATCCTTCTACGGCCGCGATAGGCGCTCTCTCGCCATCCTTGCGCCACGCTTGTTCCGCGGCCTCAATCGCCTCGCCTGGATTCAGTAACTTGAGATTCATGCTTGATGAAATCAGCGCGTGATACAGGAATGGCTCGCCCGCCCACATGGCGTCCTGATAGCGGCCGAAGCGGGTGATACGCGTGTCGATGAAGTGCTCGAGCGCCTCCAGTGCTTCTTCGCGCGTCACCGGCCAGCCGAAGTTTTCGAGGGATCCGGGGTGCTCGGGGAAATGGCGTTCGACGGCCTCCATGACGTCCTGCGTCATGACATCCGGTTTAAAGCGGCGGGCGTCCGGCAGGTGAGTTGGGCCGTTGCATCCGAAGGAATCCCGGTTTTCCTTGTCGAAATTCCACTTCCCCCCGGCAGGCTTTCCGTCTTCCATGAGGATGCCGTGGTGCTTGCGCATTTCGCGGTAGAAATACTCCATCACCAAGTTTTTCCGACCCTGCGCCCATTCTTCGAAGGCGTCATGGCTGCAAAGGAAATGGCTGTCCTCGAAGATTCGACACTCAAGGTCGAGCGCGGCAGCCTGGGTGCGAATGCCATGAAGGAGACGCCACTCGCCGGGTTCAGTGAGCCACAGCGCGTCGGGCGCCAGTACCTCGACAGCGTCGCCCAGGCCGCTTGCGATCGACGGCACCTGCTCTTCCAGCTCGCGGTAAACGACCTTCCAGCCCGACGTGCGCAGGTGCTCCGCGTAATGGCGCATGGCCGAGAGGAAAACGGTGATGCGATGCTTGTGGCTTTGCACGTACGCCGCTTCGCCGGCCGTTTCGATCATCAGCACGACATCCTGGCCCGGGTCGGCCTCGGCCAGCGCCGGGTGCTCGTGGTCGAGCTGGTCGCCCAGAACCAGCACCAGGTTGCGGCAGCTTGGTTTGGTCATTGGTGCCTGCTACTGGGTTCCTGTGATCCGTGGCCTAGTAGCTCAGGCCCTCGGCTTTCGCTACCCGCTCGAGCGCTTCTTCCATCAGGGACCGGGCCCTGGCTGTTGTCTGGTGCAGGTATGCGTGAAGGGCAGCGTCGTCCTCGTTGCGGTGGGTGCACTGCGCGCTGTAGACCTCAAAGGCGCTGAGTTCATTGACGAGTTGCGCAAGATGTTGAGGACATTCGCACTCGATCGAAGTGGACGAACCGGCCAGATTGGCCAGTTGTTGCTGAGTGAATCGACGCGAAGTCATGCCGTTGGTCGGTGCCTCAGACGCTTCGAGCCGTGAACCGGTGCTGGCCGGGGCGATGTTGGGTTGGCGCTTTGCGTAGCTCTGAACTACGGCCGCTGACAGTCCGTCCGCGGAAACGGGTGCGCGCAAGACCAGCAATTTTTCCTTTCTCGCGGCCTCGACGTCGCTGCTTCGGGCGAAGGTGTAGACGATGATTCCGCGCGCCACGGAGCAGATTTTG
>JBFHEJ010000292.1:0-3117 GCA_041584255.1 Lysobacterales bacterium | reverse complement strand
TGACAACGTTCAGATGAACGTGTCGCTGATTGCGCCGATCGCGATGGAAGAGGGTCTGCGTTTCGCGATTCGCGAAGGTGGCCGCACCGTCGGCGCCGGCGTGGTATCGAAAATCCACGAGTAATTGTAGGAGCGACCTTGTGGTTGCGATCCCGGACAATGCTATTCGCATGTCCGGGATGAAGTTGTAGGAACGGCCCTGTGGCCGTGACAAAGGATAGGCCAGTAGCTCAATTGGCAGAGCAGCGGTCTCCAAAACCGCAGGTTGGGGGTTCGAGTCCCTCCTGGCCTGCCACTGGCAGAGCAGATAACGAATGAACGGTGCGTATGAACGGTAAGGCAGAAACAGGAAAATCGGCAGCGGCGAACACCTTGCTGCTCTTGATTTCAATCGCGCTCCTGCTCGGTGGGATCGCGGCCTATTACCTGTACCAGGACCTGGCGATAACGCCGGTCCGTGTCGTCGGGCTGATCGTCGTTGCCATCGTGGCGGCATTCATCGCCGGCCTGTCTGATACGGGAGGCGCCTTTTTCCGCTTCCTCAAGGAAGCCGATATCGAGCGGCGCAAAGTGGTTTGGCCGTCTCATCAGGAAACCCTGCAGACGGCCCTGATGGTCCTCGTGGTGACCATCCTGATATCGCTTTTCCTGGCCGGCATCGACTGGATGCTGGGTGCCGGAATTCGTTCGCTGGTCGGTGGCGGGGGCTAGGGAATGGCCAACAAACGCTGGTACGTGGTGCACGCCTATTCCGGCTTCGAGAAGCAGGTCAAACGCTCGCTCGAAGACCGCATACAGCGTGCCGGCATGGAAGACCATTTTGGTGAGATCCTCGTTCCGACCGAGGAGGTTGTCGAAATGAAGGGCGGCCAGAAGCGCCGCTCTGACCGCAAGTTTTTCCCTGGCTACGTGCTGGTGGAGATGGAAATGACCGACGAGACATGGCACCTCGTCAAGGACGTGCCCAAGGTAATGGGCTTCATCGGTGGCACCGCCGACCGGCCAGCGCCGATCACGGAGCGCGAGGCTGACGCCATTCTCAACCGGGTGCGCGAAGGTGTCGACAAGCCGCGGCCGAAAGTGCTGTTCGAGCCGGGCGAGATGGTCCGCGTGATTGACGGGCCATTTAACGATTTCAATGGCGTGGTCGAAGGCGTCGACTACGACAAGAGCCGCCTCAAGGTGGCGGTTCTGATTTTTGGACGTTCGACCCCGGTGGATCTCGATTTCCACCAAGTTGAAAAGTCCTAGAAAACGGAGCGACCGAGGTCGCTGACTAAACACGGAACGGGGAGCCTTCGTGCGTTGTCACAAGGCGCTTGAACCCGGGGAGTTAAAACATGGCCAAGAAAGTCGAAGCGTATATCAAGCTTCAGGTGCCTGCCGGCCAGGCGAACCCGAGCCCACCGGTGGGCCCGGCGCTGGGTCAGCACGGCGTCAACATCATGGAATTCTGCAAGTCATTCAATGCCTCGACGCAGGATATTGAAAATGGCATGCCCGTGCCGGTGGTGATCACCGTTTATGCGGACCGCAGTTTCTCCTTCATCACCAAGACCCCTCCGGCCGCCGTACTGCTCAAGAAGGCCGCCGGCGTCAAGAGCGGAAGCGGCGAACCCAACACCAACAAGGTGGGTGCCGTGAACCGCAAGCAGCTGGAGGAAATCGCCAGGATCAAGGAGCCGGATCTCACGGCTGCCGACATGGACGCCGCAGTGCGTACGATCGCTGGCTCCGCCCGAAGCATGGGCATTGTCGTGGAAGGAGTTGAATGATGGCCGCCGCAGGAAAACGCATGAAGGCCGTGCGCGAACAGATTGAACGCGGCAAGTTGTACAACGTTGACGAAGCCTTGCAGCTCCTCAAGGAGACGAGCAAGGTCAAATTTGACGAGTCAGTCGACGTGGCAATCCGCCTGGGTGTCGATCCACGCAAGTCGGATCAGGGCGTTCGTGGTTCGACGGTACTCCCCAACGGCACCGGTAAAAAGACGCGGGTCGCCGTATTTGCGCAGGGCGAAAATGCCGAGAAAGCGACGGCGGCCGGCGCCGATGTTGTTGGCATGGAGGATCTGCACGACCAGATCAAGGGTGGCGACCTGGCTTTCGACACCGTGATCGCTACCCCGGACGCCATGAAAGTGGTGGGTAAGCTGGGCCAGGTTCTTGGACCGCGCGGGCTGATGCCAAACCCAAAGGTGGGTACCGTGACGACAGATGTCGAAACCGCTGTTCGTAACGCCAAAGCTGGTCAGGTTCGATTTCGCAACGACAAGGCCGGCATCGTCCACACTACGATCGGCAAGGTAAGTTTCGAGCCAGACGCACTCAAGGGAAATCTGCAGGCATTGTTGCAGGACATCGTCAAGCTCAAGCCGGCGTCTTCCAAGGGCGTTTTTCTGAAGAAGATCGCGGTGTCGACAACGATGGGTCCGGGCATTCTGGTCGACCAGACTTCCCTGACTCTGTAAAGAATTTCTGCTGCAACGCCCAGGCGTTGTGGAAGGAAGACGGGCTGGTCCCTTCGAAGGAGGGGATAGACCGTCAGAGACCGCAGGTGCGGAACCGCTCATTGAGCGGACCGCTTAAGGGCCGCACGGGTGACCGTCGGTGGCCTGCGCAGATGGTGGCAGCCCCGCTACCAAATCGGGTTGAATTCCCGATTTGGTAGCGGGGTTCCACTGGAACCGAGCTAAAGCGGCACGCGCACGTTTTATTCGTGCTGCCAGGCTCCAGGAGGTAACCAATGGCGCTCAATTTTGAGCAAAAAAAGGCAGTGGTTGCGGAGGTGGCAGAAGCCGCCAAATCCGCTCATTCTGCTATTGCCGCTGAGTATCGAGGCCTGACCGTTGAGGAAATGACCGACTTGCGCGCGCAGGCGCGTGTGGGCGGGGTACTCCTCAAGGTGGCCAAAAATACGCTGGTGCGCAGAGCCGTTAAGGGTACTGATTACGAATGCATGAGTGACGCGCTGACAGGACCACTCCTGTACGCCTTCAGCATGGAAGATCCAGGTGCTGCCGCTCGCTTGGTCAAAGACTATGCGAGAGAGCACAATCACCTGATCGCCAAGCTGGTCGCCGTGGGTGGCAAGTTGTACGACGCTTCCGAGCTGGAG
>JBFHEJ010000291.1:0-3121 GCA_041584255.1 Lysobacterales bacterium | reverse complement strand
CTGGCTTGTCTTCGTGTGCAGAAGTTCTGAATCTCTCCTAGGATGGGTATGACGCATTCACGAGAAATCCTGAAGGAGAGAGTCCATGTTGAAACCAGTTTTATTTACCGCGGTCGCTATCGCGGGTCTCGCCCCGTTTGCGGTTTTTGCCCAGGAAATTCAGGACGCCACAATTGTGGCACCTGAGGCGCACTCGGTCGAATTTGAGAACGACCACGTGAGGGTGATCTCCGCAATCGCCGCACCGGGCCACAACAGCCCGATGCATTCGCATCCGCCTGCGGTGGTGATCAGCCTCGGGACCGCGAGGATTCGGTTGACCAACGCCGACGGCAGCCAGCAAATCGTGAACATCAGACCAGGATCGGTCTTCTGGACTGACGGTACGGTCCATTCCTGGGAACTGCTGGCCGGTGAGGTCAACGCCATCGCCGTCGAAGTGAAAGCCGCTGCCGCCGCGGACTGAGCTGAAAGAACGAGGTGAGGACAATCCTGACTGGCGCCGTGTCTGTGGCACGGCCCGGTCGGGTTAGTTCAGCACCGCGTAGCCCCTGCCGCGCAAGCACCTTTTGACAACCTGCACTTTTTCCTGCTGCCCGCGATTGATGCCGGCCGCACCGCCCGTAATGGCGCCGATGGCGGCGCCCTCACCGGTGTCATGGCGGTCGCTGACGCCGCCGATGGCGCCACCAACCACGGCGCCGGATCCGGCGCCCCGGGCGGCTTTCTCGCCAACGGGCACCTGCTCGGCGTAGGACTCGCACTGGGCGAGGTCGCGGTCGTAGTTGGCCATATTGCTGCGGCTTTCGTCGATGATGATTTCGTTGGTCGTGGTGCAGGCCGTCAACAGGACTGCGAGACCAGCGAAGGCCAAAGCCTGAAGCCCGATCGATAATCTTTTCACGTCATCCACCTCCAGTCTGGGATTCCGGCCGCCCTGGTCCCTATCATGTTAACTGACCTGTCTGAATCCAGCATGAACGCCCGATCACCATGCGCCATTTTTAATCGAAAACCAGCCCCGCTTTGGCAAAGCCGTCCTCGACACGTTCTACCAACTCCGGTTGGGCGAAAATCCAGCGGTTGAAGTGCTCCCCCCGAAAGGTTTTCTTCGCATTCGGCCAGGCCGCCAAGAACTCTTCCAGCGCCCCCTGCGCCTTGTTTTCGTGACCGAGTTGGGCGTGGGCAATGCAGCGCACGTAAGGATCGGCGAAATAGGCGGGCATGTTGATCCGTTGGGCGATCTCCAGGGCCTTGTCGAACTCACCCTGCAGGTAGTGATGGAAGAATGTTCCGAACCGGTACCATCCGGGATGGTCTGGGTTGAGTGCCATCGCCCGGTTTGTCATCTCCAAGCAACGGTCCCAGTCGCCTGCATAGCCCATCAGGATACCGATCATCGCCAGTGATTCTGAATCCCGCGAATTGAGTTCGAAGGCGCGCTCCGCGGCGGCACGAAAGGCGCCGAGATCACGCCGAAAATATTGAATTTCCGCCAACTGGAAGTGCGCGTAGGCATTGTTGCGGTCGAGGTCGACGGCTTTTCGCACGGCCTCAAGCGCCCTGGCGCGGGCTCCCGGTTCGTGGTTGAACTCGTGCTTGTATTGCTCGATGTAGGCATGCGCCAGCAATGCCCAGGTGTTGGCGTCGTTCGGCGCCTTCTTGACGGCCAATTGGGCGGCGTCACTTAAAACGACATGCTCCGCGCTGTCGATGCGCTGCTTGTAGATGAACTGGCGCAGAGTCAGTTCGTAGGCGGTCTGCGACTCGAGATCCTTGTGGTCGACGTCGGCGCAAAGATCGCGAACCAGGGCGCCGTACGGATCGGCGACCGCAGCCACGACGTGATCGACGAGGTTATCCTGCAAATCGAGGTCCAGAATATCGTCGCTCACACGGTCGAACTTGTTGCCCCAAACCTGGCTGCCCCTGGCACGGTTGCGCAGCTGCATGGCAAGCCTGAGTTTCCCCCCGCCGCGCCGCAGCGAACCGCGCATTTCATAGCGTGCGCGCAAGCGTGGGTCCTGCTGCGCCTCGGCGACCACCAGCAAATGGGGGAAACGGGCCAGCGCCGAGACGATTTCCTCGTCAAGGGCCGCGGCCAGCTCGCGCAAATCCTCGTCACCTGCGGGCGCGCCGAGCGGTTCCATGATGATCCAGGGTTTGTCGGCGACGTGCTCCACGGGGGCGGCGAGGGTCGGCGCCGGGCTGTTTTCCATACGGGCAGCCAGCGCCGCCTTTAACAGGCTGAAACTCGCGGGGAGTCCTGAGCCATCCCAACCACTGAGATCTATGGTCTGGATTTGCCGAAAGCCGAGCTTGGGACGAACGCCGTCGATGGCGACTGGCACCAGGATATTCCTTTCCAACCCGACGTTGGCCTCGTCGGCGACCCACATGGAATGGATCGAAGATGCCGACCACACCACCAGCACGATGCGCGCGGCATCAATTTGCTCCTCGATTTCGGTGACGAAACGTCCGCCGGCCGACAGGTTGTGGTCCCACCACACCGAGTAACCCTCCGATTCGAGGGCGGCCGCCAGTGCGGTGACACGGTCTCGATCCTCTCTGGAATAGGAGATGAAGATATCGGCCAATACTGGGCTTCCCCGTCAGGACCAAGCCATTGTATTGCATGAAATGGAAGAAGGCGTCAGCCTGGCGACCCCGGGGAGACTGTGGCGTGGTGAAGTACTGGAACGAAGGGCCCACCACCCTTCAAGGCCGGTTCGGACGATTTCCCTGTCTCGCGGCCTTGAAGGGCATGTCTAAGAGTCAACCGGAGATACAGCGTAGTGGAGGTTGTGGGAACTGCCTGAACACCGATCTCCGTGAGTCATGCTACAGAAACGGTCGGCCCGCAACTTGATCTGGGACAATTTTTCGACCATTAGTGGAAATGCCCGTCCGAACTGCCGGCGCCCCCTGCCAGCACCGACCAGGCCGCCAGTGCATTTGCCTTGCCCCTGCCGGCAAGCCGTGAGGTCGACGTGGTAAAAGTGTGGTTTCCAGCATAAACGCCGTGCTGCGCAACAAGCGGATGAACGCGATCTGGGCCACGCTGATCGTGCTGCTCACCGCGCTACTCGGCCTGATCGCAGTCATTCCGTGGTTGGGT
>JBFHEJ010000290.1:0-3123 GCA_041584255.1 Lysobacterales bacterium | reverse complement strand
GAGATTGTCGTCGCTGTATTCCTTCGACGCCGTGATCGCGGCCGAAGTGGTCATCAGGGGGCTGTTGGTGATCTGGCAATCGAGCCTGGCGCCATGGTTCACGCTGCTGTAGGCGCATTCGATGCTGCTCGGCGTGCCATCCTCGTACTCAGCTTCGTAACCGGGGGGAACGGCTTCGGTAATCCGACAGTCGAGTGTGCCACTGACGAAGTCGTTCACCATGAATCGCGCCCCCATGCTGGGACTCACGGCGGCGGTATTGGTCAGCGGTAGGCCGGTGTTGCATTCGATGGTCACCAGGACGGCGTCACTGCGCCCGTCGGCCCACTCCTTGGTGACGGTGAATTCGGCATGAACGTTGGTGTTGGTGATGTCGCAACTGAGTTCCGAGCCCCAGTTGACGTTGTTGAAATCGCACATGAAGGCACTCACCGTCGATCCGTCGTCATAGGAGGCCTCGTAGCCATCGGGCACCATCTCGGTCAGATCGCAGTCGAGCACGCCATCCTCGAAGTCCGTCACGACAAACGTTACGCCGGAGGCGGGCGACATCAGGAACCACTGCTCCAGGGGCAGGCCCGTGTTGCAACTCAGGGAGACCAGCACCGGGTCGAGAATGCCATCTGACCAGGTCTTGCTGACCGTGAAGGCGGCGCGCCGGTTGGTGTTGGTGATGTCGCAACTGACCGAAGCGCCGTCGATTAGGTCGGACCAGAAGCACTCCACGCTGCTGAGCGTGCCATCATCGTAGGTCGGTGCATAGCCTGCCGGCACCGCCTCGGTCAACCGGCAGTCGAGGTCCCCACTGCTGAAGTCGGCGACCACGAAAGTAACCGGGGAACCCGGGGAGATGAACGTCGATTGACTCACTGGCAGGCCGGTATTGCACTCCAGGGTGACTTCGACCGAACCCGTGCTGCCATCGCTCCAGGCCTTCGTCACCATGAAAAAGGCCTGCCCCGATCCGGCCCAGGCGACCTGGGAGCCGCACAGGAAAGAAATGACTAGGACTGCTCTCCAAAGCATCTGCATGACCGGGACTCCCCTCTTGGATACCCTGACTATAGCACCCCGATTCAGGCGTGCATCCTAGCCATCATCGTTGCCGAGCAACTCGCGAAGTTTCTTGGTGGCCTTGTCGCTCAGGTCATCGAGTTGCTTCTGCGCCTCGGCCTTGAGCACGGCACGGCTGGCTTCCTCGGCGATCTCTTCCATCACTGTCTGCGCGATCGTTTCCGAGACGGACTCCGCGGTACCGCGCAGGTCGTGCATCTCGATCTCGTCGATCTCGACCTCGGACAGGCGCTGAAGGGATCCCGACTCGAAGGTTGCCGTTGTGCTTCTCATCAGGAAGCGCCGGATAACGACTTCTTCGCCTGAACCGGAATGTCCTCCACCGGGTTCGGATCCGATACGGGACTCGAGCGCTTCCTTGAGGCGTTGAACGTTTAGTTCGCCGCCGCGCTCCTCGATGTAGATCTTCGCCCCTTCGAGAATCAGCCGCTCGACCTCTCCGCTCTGGTAATCGAGGTCTGCCTCGATATTGCCGAACACCACGGCATGCTCACGGCTGAATCCCGGCGGATTGCCGATCGCAAGGTCCTCGATCCGCATGACGCCCTCGATCAGATTGATATCGACGTCGCGCACGGTCACAGGCGTGCCAAACGCCTCGGAACCCGCTCGCTGGATTTCCTCCTCCAGCAGCGAGCCCATCCGGTGAAACATGTACCACCAGCCCAACAAGCCGGCGCCCACGAAGAGTACCACCAGCGAGGTTATGAAAAATTTCTTCATTCCTGATCTCCTTCCGAACGCCGCTCATCGCGCTCGGGCCCGAGACTCACCACCGTCCATCCGGGCTCAGGCGCAAAAAACTGGCGGTCGCCACCCTGGACGCGCAGCCGGCCTTCCGGATTTAGTGCGAACAGCACGACGACATTGTCCTTTTGCTCCGCGTTGTAGTCTTCGAAATCAAACTCCTCGGTCAGCTTGGTAGAGCGAATGACGCTGCCGTCGGAAATCATGCTGGCGAGCCTGGCCCAGGAAACTTCCGACCCGAACAGTGGATTGCTGCGCAAACCACGCGCCAGTCCCTTCCTCTCGTCGGTTTGTTCAGGGCCCGTCGGACGCAGGCTGAACACATTGCGCGGTCCAAACTCGTGCCGGAAGCGGGCGCAGACCATTGCGTTCGCCTCGGCATTGCGGGATGTCGCCATCAGCACCGTGTAGCCCGCCAGATCCATTTGGCGGTCGGCGTGATCGGAAAGCGGATCGCCGTAGAAGGTCTTCATCTGCATTTCGCGCGCCCTGCGCAGGCCGTCGCGGCGCGTGTCGGCCACCAGCACCCTGATCCCGTTTTTCTGCAGGGCTTCACCGATCATCAGCGAGACCCGGTTGGCGGAAGTCAGGAGAACGCCTTGCTCACCCGCGCTCGACAGGCCAAGCAAACGCGCAAGCCAGCCAGCCGTCAGGCCATGGACGATGACCGTGCCCAGGATAAGCGTGAAGGTCAGCGGCACGATCATGGCGGCTTCCGGATTTTTCTCTTCCAGCTTCAGTGCGAACAGGCTGGCGATTGCTGCAGCGACAATGCCGCGTGGCGCAATCCAGGAGAGCAGGGCCATCTCGCTCAGCTTGACGCCGGCTCCGACCGACGACAGCAGCACGGACAACGGGCGGGCCAGGAACAGGGCCACCAACAGGACCAGCAGCGCAGGCCGGGCGATTGCCGCCAGCTCAACGAATGACAGCCGCGCCGCCAGCAGTATGAACAGCATCGAAATCAGCACCACGGTCAGGTGTTCCTTAAACGACAGCAGGTCTTCGATATCGATGTCGCTGCTGTTGGCGAGCACCATGCCCATCACGGTCACTGCGATCAAACCGGATTCCGACCCGAGGGTGTTGGACACCGAGTAGATCAGCAGAACGAAGGCCAGGCTGGCGTAATTCTGCAGATACTCCGGAAACAGGTGGCGCCTGAGCACCTGGGCCAGCACGGCGCCGCCCGCAACACCCCACACGGTGCCGAGCATCACTACCTTGCCGAATTCCATCAGCGATTCGGATTCCTGGCCGGTTTTTATGAACTCGAAAACCAGCACGGCCAGCACCGCACCG
>JBFHEJ010000289.1:0-3186 GCA_041584255.1 Lysobacterales bacterium | reverse complement strand
CCAGGCCAACAGCGAGTTGCCGTTCATGATGGGCGATGCGGAAGTCGATGTCGCGGAACTGGATTACGTGCTCGACAGCCCGGCAACCGATTTCGAGCTGTTTTCCGCTCCCAGGCGCCCGATCGAGGCGAGGGAGCAGGCGATTGGGATTCATGCCGCCAGGCTGGTACATGACGGCGGCACCCTGCAGCTCGGCATCGGCTCGATCGGCGACGCGGTGTCCGCGGCACTGATTCTCCGCCACGAGCGCAATGTCGTCTTCGGGAGAATGATCGAAGGGCTCGCCGGCAAGGAGGCACGAAAGTTTAGTGACTGCGGTGTATTCGAGGAGGGCCTGTACGCGGCGACAGAAATGTTCGTGCAGGGCCTGCTCGAACTGGTCGAGCACGGGGTCGTCCGCCGTAAAGTCGACGGCGCACTGGTGCATGCCGGCTTTTTCGTCGAGAGCAGGGCGTTTTACCGGAAATTGCGGGAAATGAGCGACGCTGAACGCAGTCGTTTCCGCATGACTTCTGTTTCTTTTACGAATCAGCTTTACGGCGGCGAAGACGAACGAGCAAAGGCAAGAGTCAAGGCCTGCTTTATCAACAACGCAATGAAAGCGACGCTGCTGGGAGCGGTCATTTCAGACGGCCTTGAAGACGGCAAGGTAGTCAGCGGTGTTGGCGGGCAGTTCAATTTCGTGACCCAGGCTTTCGCCCTGCCGGGAGCGCGGTCGGTGCTGACGCTGACTGCGACACGGGAATCGAGGGGCCAGGTCGAGTCCAATATCGTGTGGTCGTTTGCGCATGAGACCATTCCCCGGCATCTGCGCGACATCATCATCACCGAATACGGGATCGCGGATCTGCGCGGCAGGTCGGACAAAGACGTGATTGCCGCCATGCTCTCGGTCGCGGATTCCCGATTCCAGCCGGCGCTCCTGGAACGGGCGAAAACGGCAGGTAAAATTGACCCTGGCTACCAAATTCCGTCGGCCTTTCGGAACAACCGGCCGGAAGCGGTCGAGCAGCTGATTCGGAAGTGGCGGGACGACGGCTACCTGAGTGTATTTCCGTTTGGCACCGATTTCACCAAAACAGAGCAGCGCCTCCTGCCTGCGCTGGCCACCCTGGAGGCCGCGTCGTATTCCAGGCTCAAACTGGCTAAATTGTTCAGGGATGGAATGGCAGGCGCCCTGACGGAAAGCGAGTGGGAATGCATTGAGCGCATGGGCTATCACCGGCCCCACGGGCTGAGGGGCAGGATCTACCGGATTCTGCTGAAGGGCGCGCTGTCCGGTTCGCGCAACGCCCGCTAAGCCGCGTCAGCAGAGAATCAGCCTGCCTTGGCTTCCAGCTTCCAGTCGTAGACGGCTATGCTGCGCTTACAGTCACGGCATTCCAGCACGGTTTTACCTTCGTGCCTGAGGGTTTGCTGCGCGGGATCGCGCGGGAACCACTTGTGATCGCAGTCAGCGTAGTCGTCGAACTCCAGTTTGATCGCGGTCAGGTCGGTAGCGCGCTCTTCCAGGCCGAAGGAAAACGTGTCCGGCATCTGGAATCTGTTAGCCGCGGATGATCGATCGGGCAGTGACATTACCTGTCCTCCATGACGGGTCAGTAATACGAGGGACATCCATTATCCCAAGGCAACCTCGCCCGTCACCAAGTTTATTATTGATTTGTGAAGGATTTCAACCGATTCCCGGTCAGCGGCGGACTCAGCCGGCCAGACGGCATTCGGACGATAATTAGGGCTGTCAGAAGCCCGATCGCAGCAAACACGGCCATGAACCAGAAGTAGTGCTGGTGTCCGGCAAGTCCGGGTGCGCTGTCGAGCAGCACGCCACCTAAGTAGCTGACGAAAATGTCGGGTGTGTAGCCCAAGAACGACACGATCCCGACGGTCGTGCCCGTCAGCGCCAGCGGCACCCTGGCCTCCTCCAGCAGCGCGTAGTAAAGGGCCCTGAGGGCAAAGACGGCTGAACTGCCAATCAGCACATTCATGACCAAAGGCCACGCGATACCTGGGTTCGGGATCAGCATCGCGAAATATATATATGAAGCCAATAGCAGGGCAAAAGAAAGAACAGTCATTCGTGAAACAAGATACTTGTCACCCAGCAGGCCGGCCCCCAGGGCGGCGATCGGTCGCATCCAGGCAGCGATGGCGGCTATGCGCGCCGCCTCAACATCGTCCAGCCCGAAACCCTCAACGGCGTAAAGCTGGTAATTGTCAAAGCCTTTGTAACCGACGTATGCGCAGATGACGATCAGGGAAATCAGCCACACCGAGGGCATACGCAGCACCCGTATGACTTCGGCCCGGATACTGGCCGAAGCAGCGCGGAGCTTCGGGCCATCCGGGGTTGCCCGCCGCCCGCCCCTGGCCAGCGCGAACCATACAAATAGTCCGCATGCCGCCGTCACCGCCGAATAGCCGTAAATCACCAGGCGCATTGCAGATTTCTTGTCTTCCAGGCTGGCGGCCGCATAGCCCTCGGGAAACAGCATTCCAATAAAACCAGCGCCCAATGTCGCGAGACCCGCCGCCAGCACACCGCGCCCTCCATCCAACAAACCGTAGGCTCGCCCCTGTTCGCTGGCCGATCCCCATTCGCGTGTTGCGCGGATCAGGGCTGCCCAGAACAGCAGAATGGTCGTAATGCCGAAAAACCCCCAAACCAGCATGGCGCCAACCGGGCCGGGCAGCGTCGCCAGGTAGATTCCCCCGGCGGCGGTCGAAAACAAGGAAAAAGCCAGCAGCTTCCTCGCTGGGAAGCGATCGGCGAGCGGCCCGCCGGGAAAATAGGCCAGCATGGCGATGATGCCGTAAACGGCCTGGGCGGTGCCGAGCTCAGTATTGGTCAGGCCAAAAGTTTCCAGCACACTTGACCTGAAAAACCTGGCGACGTGGAACGGCAGGGCGAAAACCGCCTCACCGGCCAGAATCAAGCCGGCCATGTACAGCACGCGCTCGCGGGTTTCGGCTGCAGGGTTCAAATCAGATCCTGGAGAGCTGGGTCTCGGGCGTGGTTTGAACGTTAACACAACCCTCTGCGGGAGCGTTCGTCATTCGCGAAGGCGTTACACTAGCAGCGTGTCACAGACCCCGGATTCGACATACTACCGCCAGGCCCGGCCGGAACTCGTCGCCCAGATTGACGCGCCCGCGTCCCGCGTGCTGGACCTCGGTTGCGGCGCT
>JBFHEJ010000288.1:0-3243 GCA_041584255.1 Lysobacterales bacterium | reverse complement strand
CGTGACGGCCCAATGCCGTCAGATCGAGAATCTGGTAAGCGCCGTTGAATATGTCCAGCCCTCGCCCGTAACAGGAGTAGCTGTGCGCGATGCGCTGGTCCGCGGTGCGGACAAACACGCTCAGCCCCGGCGCCTCAGTGCCGGGAAAGCCCTTGTGGGCGAAGTTGTATTGCGCATCGCCGGCATCGACTTCCTGGCGCGAAAACGACACATGAAAGTCATGGTTGAAGTCGCTTCCAAGGGCGGAAACCCACTTGAACCCCCACCCCATTCGCTCACGGTAAGCCTGAATCTTGTCGATGGATGTGTTGGATACCGCGATGAGGGTGGTGTCGCGGTTGGCCAGGTGGACGTCGATGCGATCAAAGTTGTCTGCCCAGAACGAACAACTGGGACAGCCGTCCTCCCAGTCCGGTCCGAACATAAAGTGATAGATGGCCAGTTGCCTCCTGCCCGCGAACAGGTCACTTAGTGATTCCTTGCCGTCCGGGCCATCGAACACGTAAGCCTTGTCGATCTCCACCCACGGCAGCTCACGCCGTTCGCGTGCCAGATCGTCGAGGGCTTTGCTCATGTATTTTTCCCGAGCGAGCAGCGCCTTTCTCGCCTGCATCCATTGTTCGCGTGAAGCCAGCGGTCGGTCGTTCATGGCCTGTTCCTGCAATCGCCCGAGTTGTCCCCAGGGACTGAAAAATGTATCCTAGTAACTTGTAAATTGCAAGTTACAATTATAGGTCAGGGAACATGGTCAGAAAAAACAAACTGGATCCGAGGTCCGCCTGCCCGCTGAGCTGTTCGCTGGACCTCATCGGCGACCGCTGGACCATGCTGGTGCTGCGCGACCTGTTCATCGGCAAGAAGCGCTTCGGCGAGTTCCTGGAGTCTCCCGAACGGATCTCGACCAACATTCTCAGCGATCGCCTGGCCATGATGGAGCAGGCCGGGCTGGTCGAATCCAGGCCCTATTCGGAACGGCCCAAGCGCTTCGAGTACACCCTGACCAAAAAGGGAGAGGGCCTGTTGCCGGTGTTGCAGGGACTCTGTCGCTGGGGCAACCGGTTTTTCCCGGAGACCCTGGTGCCTCCGGACAGTTTCATGAAGCGCAAAGTGAGTAATCGCTGAGTGAGTATTGAACTCGAACAGCGATGATGGTCTGCTATGCAGCCCACGGAGGACTTTGATTTGGCATCTACTCACGCAATATTCGTGGCGCCGTTTTTCCTCGAGACCACACTGCGCTTCGTGGCCGGTGCCGCCAGCCTGCCCGGCGTCAGGCTCAGCCTGATCAGCCAGGACCCGGCTGAGCGCCTGCCGCCACGGTTGCGGGCTTCGCTCGCCGCGCACTGGCGGGTGGAAGACGGGCTCGACCCCAGCCACCTGGTCCACGCCGCCAAGGGCCTGACGCATAAGCTCGGCCCGCCGGTCAGCATGTTCGGGCCGCTGGAGCAGTTGCAGGTGCCGCTGGCCCAGGCCCGCGAAGCCCTGGGCATCGACGGCCTCAGTAGCCAGGCCGCGCATAATTTCCGTGACAAGGCGCAGATGAAGGACGTGCTCAGCGCCGCGGGGGTTCCCTGCGCACGGCACACGCTGGCGGAAACGGCCGGCGAAGCCGTCAAATTTGCCGAGCAGGCCGGTTTTCCGCTGGTGGCAAAGCCGCCGGCAGGCGCCGGCGGCAAGCGCACCTTTCGCATCAACAGCGCCGATGAACTGAAAACCATGCTGGGCCGTTACCCCCCCAGCCGCTACGACCCCACCATGCTGGAGGAATTCGTCACCGGCGAAGAACACTCCTTCGACAGCGTGGTGATCGGCGGGCAGCCGTTGTGGTACTCGATTTCCCGCTACATGCCCTCGCCGCTGGAGGTGCTCGAAAACGCCTGGATCCAGTGGGCTGTGTTCCTGCCCCGCGACGTCAGTGGAAAAGAATTTGCCGCTATTCGCGGTGCCGGGTTTAAGGCGGTCCAGGCACTGGGTATGAAAACCGGGCTCACGCACATGGAGTGGTTCAGACTCAAAAGCGGGCGGATCGCGATCTCCGAGGTCGGGGCAAGGCCGCCGGGCGCCCAGTTCACCAGCCTGTTGTCCTGGGCGCACGACATCGACTTCTACCGCGCCTGGCCGAGACTGATGATCTTCGGCGACTTCGACCCGCCGGCGCGGCGCTACGCCGTGGGTGCCGCCTATTTTCGCGGCCAGGGTCGCGGGCGCGTGAAGGCCATTCACGGGCTCGACGAAGCCCAGAAGCGTTACGGCCACCTGGTGGTGGAAGCGAAGCTGCCGCGCGCCGGGCAGGCGCCGTCGGACAGCTACGAAGGCGACGGCTTCGTCATCTTTCGGCATCCGGAATCCGATGTCGTGGAGGACGCGCTGCGAAACGTCGTCCGCCTGGTGCAGGTGGAACTGGCCTAGCTCCTGATGTCCCTGCAACTACTTCTGGGGCCGCAGACGCCCCGACCCAACCTCGCGGCGACCATCGACACGATCGACTTCGACGGGCCGATCGTTTCCATCACCGCCGGCTGGCGCGACTCCGAGGGAGAGGTCGAAGAAATCGAAGGCGACATCGGCCGCCCCATCGAAGACCTTGGCCTCTACCATCGCGCAGAGAAAATTCTCGCCAGGGAGCATGATTTCCGCGAACTGCATCGTTCACGCCAGGATCGGCTGCAGGAATTGCAGAAGCTCTACCGCCTGCGCCTCGAACCGGCGCTGTCGGCCGCCCGACAGCTGTTGCGCAGCGAAGGCGATCCGGAACTGCTGCGCTTCGAGCAGCGCGCCGCCATTTCGCAAATCCGCGCACTCGATCGCCACCATCTGCGGCGCATTGACAGTATTCACTGCGAATTCGATGCGCGCCGCCGGGAAATGGAAATACCTGCGGCCACTGCCGAACGCGAAGCAGTGTGGGAGCAGGTTCGGCAGGCCGGCCTGGTCCTGATCGCGGGCGGCCACGTGGCCGTGCTGCTCAATCGCATCCGGCTTTTCCGGCTTGGCGAGTTGCTTCACGACAAGCCCATCGTCGCCTGGTCGGCCGGCGCCATGGTGCTGGGCGAGCGAATTGTGCTGTTCCACGATAACGCGCCACAGGGCAAGCGCAGCGCGGAAGTGCTCGACGCCGGCCTCGGCGTGGTCAAGCAACTGATTCCCCTGCCCCACGCCAAAACACGACTCGACTGGTCACGCCACACGCGCATGGCGCTGTTCGCCAGGCGGTTTGCGCCCTCGCGCTGTTTCACGCTGGAT
>JBFHEJ010000287.1:0-3253 GCA_041584255.1 Lysobacterales bacterium | reverse complement strand
GAGACCGATCTCGACCATGGCGTCGCGAAACTGCTCGCGATCCTCGGCCATGTCGATGGCTTCTCGCGAGGCGCCGATCATTTCAACGCCGTGCTCCTCCAACACACCTTCTCGCGCCAGGTCCAGCGCGCAGTTGAGCGCGGTCTGGCCGCCCATGGTCGGCAACAGCGCGTCGGGCTTCTCGGTGGCAATGACGCGCGCCAGGGTGCGCCAGTCGATGGGCTCGATGTAGATGGCGTCGGCGATCTCAGGATCCGTCATGATGGTCGCCGGGTTGGAATTGACCAGGATGACCCGGTAACCCTCCTCGCGCAGTGCCTTGCAGGCCTGCGCGCCGGAGTAGTCGAACTCACAGGCCTGGCCGATCACGATCGGTCCGGCGCCGATGATCAGGATGCTTTGGATGTCTGTTCGTTTAGGCATCGGGCGTCACGATTTGGCTTTGCGCAGCGGCGTGACTTTCCGATGGGCGCCGGAATCGGCCATGAGGGTAATGAAGCGGTCAAACAGAGCCGATATATCGTGGGGCCCCGGGCTGGCCTCGGGATGGCCCTGAAAGCCGAAGGCGGGCGCGTCCTCAAGGCGAATGCCTTGCAGTGAACCGTCGAACAGGGATCGATGTGTCGCCAGTACGCCGTCGGGCAGGCTGTCCTCGTCGACAGCGAATCCGTGGTTTTGACTGGTGATCATGACCTGCCCGGTTTCGAGGTCCTGGACCGGGTGATTGGCCCCGTGGTGGCCAAACTTCATCTTGACCGTTTTGGCGCCGAGGGCCAGCGCCAGGATCTGATGACCCAGGCAGATCCCAAACAGAGGCATGTTCTCGCGTAAGAAGAGCCGGACGGCGTCGATGGCGTAGTCACAGGGCTCAGGATCACCCGGCCCGTTGGAAAGAAACACGCCGTCGGGATTGTGCGACAACGCCTCATCGGCCGGTGTCGTGGCAGGCACCACCGTAACCCTGCAGCCGCGGTCCGCCAGCATCCGCAGGATGTTGCGCTTGACCCCGAAATCATAGGCCACTACGTGGTACTCCTGTGGTGTCTCGCTCCACGCCCCCCGGTCGAGATCCCAGCTGCCCTGTGTCCATTGATAAGCCTTGCTCGCGCTGACTTCGCGGGCGAGGTCCAGTCCTTTCATACCCGGGAAGGAGCGCGCCGCTTCGATCGCACGATCTGCCGCGCCTCTGGTCGCGGCATCCTCACCCGCCACGATCGCGCCACCACAGGCACCGGTTTCGCGCAGGATTCTTGTCAGCTTGCGAGTGTCGATATCGGCTATGGCGACGATGCCATTACGATCCAGGTAATCAGGCAGGCTCTCCTGTGCGCGCCAACTGCTGTGGCGCGCCGGGCAGTCACGCACGATCAACCCTGCTGCGAATGGCTGCGACGCCTCTTCGTCGACATCATTGGCCCCGGTATTACCGATATGCGGATAGGTCAGCGTAACCAGCTGCCGGGCATAGGACGGATCCGTGAGAATTTCCTGGTAGCCCGTCATGGCGGTGTTGAACACGACCTCGCCGATCGTGCTGCCATTGGCGCCGATGGACTGGCCTTGAAAGATGGTGCCGTCGTCAAGGGCCAGAATCGCCGGAGTTTCCTGTGCCTCAAACCGGCGATTGCGATCAGCCAACGAGCTACCTCCAGACATGCAAAACGGGAAGGCCGCCCGGCTTTTCCCGTCGAGAAAAAATGGTTTTACCTGAGCGTCTGGATTCTACTTGAAGCAGCTTGGGGCTGTCCATTTACGGCCGTAATGCGGACGCTTCACGAACCTCGAATCCAGTCACTGGCGCTGTACCGGCCCGCCGGCTGGGCGACCAGCCATTGTCCGGCTTTCAAAGCACCCTGGGCAAACAGGCGTCGATCCTGCGCACTGTGTCGCAGTTCCAGGGTCTCGTCGCCCAGCTCAAAGGTGACCGAGTGGTCGCCGATGACCTCCCCTTCCCTGCGCGATTCGAAATCTACACCGGGGTAGTTTCGGGCAGAGTTTTCAGTGCCGGAGCCGGCAATCCCGTTGCGCCCCCCGCGTCCCGCCATGCTCTGCGCCAGCATGAGGGCTGTTCCAGACGGCGCGTCCTTCTTGCCGCTGTGGTGCACGTCGCGAATCACTACTGGGGTATCAGGACCGGTCGCACTGGCAATCTTCGACACCAGCTCCGCCATCAGATTGACGCCGAAGCTAAGGTTCGGCGCCCACAGTACCGGAACCGCTTTCGCGGCCTCATCGAGAGCCGCCTCGGCCTTCTCATCGATACCCGTCACGCCACTCAGCAGCGCCACCTTTTTTTCGCCGCACCATCGCGCCA
This sequence comes from Lysobacterales bacterium, assembly GCA_041584255.1. Classification (GTDB taxonomy): domain Bacteria; phylum Pseudomonadota; class Gammaproteobacteria; order Xanthomonadales; family SZUA-36; genus JAUIBE01. Next base: position 939 of record JBFHEJ010000287.1, on the reverse strand, counting down.
CTTCCAAAGTTCCCGCTGGCAGGGTGAAGTCGATGACGAGGTCGATCGGCCTCTGCAGCGAGGCTTCCGCATTCTCGAGCGTGTCAAAGAAGGGAGGAGTGAGCCGGTCGTTCGCGGGCGCGCTGCGGGAGACCTGCGCCACGAAGTCGATCTTCGGGAATTCGTCCGCCAGCGCCAGCAGGCTCTCCGCCATGCGGCCCGAGCCAAAAACCAGCGTGCGAATCATGTCTGGTTACGCCACGGCTACGACGTGGCGCGGGTGAAGAACTGGCGCACGCTATCCATCCAGCGCAGGGCGCGCGGATTATGCTTGCCGGAATTGCTGCCCACCGATTTCTCGAACTTCTTGAGCAGCTCTTTCTGCTCAGCGCTCAGCTTGACCGGGGTTTCGACCTGCACGCGACACATCAGGTCGCCCTGCCGGCTGCTGCGAACCGAGCGAACGCCCTTGCCCTTGAGCCTGAATAACCGACCCGACTGAGTCTCAGGCGGAATTTTTAATTTGACCTGGCCGTTCAGGGTTGGGATCTCCAGTTGCCCACCCAGCGCCGCCATGGAAAACGAAATCGGCACCTCGCAATAAAGGTCATCACGGTCGCGCTCGAAGATCTTGTGCGGGCGAACCCTGACCTCGACGTAAAGGTCCCCGGTCTGTCCGCCGTTGGCGCCGGCCTCGCCCTCACCGGCCAGACGGATGCGGTCGCCGTTGTCGACTCCGGGTGGAATCTTGACCGACAGTGTGCGGGTTTCACGGACGCGACCCTGCCCGCTGCAGTCGTGCCCGTGGCCGTCGGTGCCGGTGCCGCGCTCGGTACTGACTCGGCCGATGTCGTCTGGTGGCGGGTGACGCTTGCGTTGGCCGTGTCGCTGCTCCTCCAGATCGGCGTCAACTTTGCCAACGACTACAGCGACGGCGTGCGCGGCACCGACGACGGCCGG
>JBFHEJ010000286.1:0-3283 GCA_041584255.1 Lysobacterales bacterium | reverse complement strand
GATGGGATTGCCGGTGATCTGGAGAGCGATGAATACCGCCGGCACCGTGTAGGCGAAAATCAGCACACAATACTGAGCCACCTGGGTGTAGGTGATGCCCTTCATCCCCCCGAGCACTGCGTATACGAACACGATGCCCATGCCGATGATCAGGCCCACGCCAACCGGCACTTCGAGGAACCTCGAGAACACGATGCCGACGCCCCGCATCTGTCCAGCGACGTATGTAAACGATATGAAAATCAGACAGATGACGGCAACAGTTCGCGCAGCATTTGAGTAGTAGCGATCACCGATGAACTCCGGCACCGTAAACTTGCCGTACTTGCGCAGGTAGGGCGCCAGCAGCAGCGCCAGCAGGACATAGCCCCCGGTCCAGCCCATGAGGTATACCGAACCGCCATAGCCCAGGAAAGCGATCAGGCCCGCCATCGAAATGAAAGACGCGGCCGACATCCAGTCGGCGGCCGTCGCCATGCCGTTGGCCAGCGGATGAACGTGTTTTCCGGCCACGTAGAAATCGCCCGTCGAGCGCGCCTTGGAGAAGATGGCGATGGCGATATACAGCACGAAGCTCAGGCCGACGGCGGCATAGGTCATCGTGCGCAAGTCCATCAACTTTCATCCTCGTCGGTGACGCCATGTTCCTTGTCCAGCCGGTTCATGCGCCGGGCATACCAGAACACCAGGGCCAGGAAGACGTAAATGGAGCCCTGCTGTGCAAACCAGAATCCCAGTTTGTAGCCGAAAATTTGAATTCGATTGAGAGGCTCGACCAGCAGGATGCCGAATCCGTAGGAAACCAGGAACCAGATCGTGAGGCAAATGGCGACCAATCTCAGATTGGCGCGCCAATAACCGGCCGCGGAATGCTGTTTTTCTTGGCTGTTGTTCATTGCTGGCACTGGGCTGGCCCCAGGGCCAGCTGTTTGAGGAAAGCTTACCTGAAATCGGTAGATTGGTTTATCGGGGCGTTTCATCGCGTTCAGCGGTGGGCTGGGCGCGCCCTGGGCCCGCCGCCGGGCGGTTTCGGCCACAATCTGGTAGGCTGATCCGCCGCCGATTTCGCTCGGCGGCGATCCAGAATTCAACAGTCTAGGGAAAAGGTAAATCTCATGGTTCGTATCAATTTGCTCGTCCTGTTGGCGCTTTCAGCCATTCTCATCGCCTGTCAGCGTGACGCGGGTACTTCGCTCGATGCCGCGAAATCGACTGCGGATTCCGCCGCAGAACAGGCTCCGGACCAGCCGGTGGATCTGTACGCCTACCGTTCCTGGACGATCGACGAACTGCAGGACGCCGATCTTCTGGCGCAAGCCTGTGAGCAGGAAGTCGCCTCCATGGAAGCAGCCATCGCGGCGCTCGAGTCTTTCGAGGAAACGCCCCGGCTCGATAATTACCTCGAGGCTTTCAACGCGCAGATTGCCAGCGCCAGCAATATGGCTTCAGCCGCCAACACGCTGGGTGCGGTGCACCCCGAAGCGACCGTGCGCGCTGCCGCGGATGCCTGCAGCCAGTCAATGACAAAGATCTTTTCCAAGGTTTCCCTTTCCCGTCCCGTCTACGATCGCATTGCCGGCATCGATCTCGAGCGCGCGGATGCAGTCGCGCAACGGGCGGTCGAAAAGTTGCTGCTGTCTTTCAGGCTGTCCGGCGTGGACAAAGATGACGCCACACGGGAGAGGATCAGTACGCTGAATGATGAGATCTTTGCCATCGGCCAGGAGTTCGACCGCAACATTCGCGAGGCCGTGCGCAGCATGGAACTGGATTCGGAAGAACAACTCGCCGGCCTGCCGCAGGACTTCATCGAAGCCCATCAGCCCAACGAGGACGGCAAGATCGTCATCACGACGCAATATCCGGACTTGTTCCCCTTCATGGACTACGCCGAAAACGACGAACTGCGCCGTGAACTCCTGATCCTCTTTTCCAACCGCGCCTATCCCGAGAACCAAGCGGTGCTGGAGAAGTTGCTGCAAAAGCGTTATGAGCTTGCACAACTCCTGGGCTTTGACAATTACGCTCAGCTGGCCACCGCCGACAAGATGGTGGGCTCGCCGGAGCGCGTCGAATCCTTTCTCGACGAGTTGACGGCGTACACCACGGAGGGCCAGCAGGCCGAGTACGAGATCTTGCTTGCCCGGCTGAGGCAGATCGACCCGGACGCCCAACGCGTCGAACCATGGCAGCGCCGCTACTTGATGGAGAAGGTGAGAAGCGAGCAATTTCAGGTCGATTCCAAGGAAGTGCGCCAGTATTTCAACTACAGCGACACGCGCGACGGAATCCTCGCGCTGGTGCGGGATCTGTTCGGCGTGGAGTTCCGGCCCTGGGATACGACCGTGTGGCACGACTCCGTAACCGCCCACGAGATGTGGGACGGGGACCGGCTGGTGGGGCGTTTTTACCTCGATATGCACCCGCGTGAAGGCAAGTATCAGCATGCCGCGGCTTTCCCCATGCGCAACGGCATCGAGGGCGTGCAGGTGCCGGTGGCGACCCTGGTCTGCAATTTCCCCTCGGGCGACGATCTCATGCAGCACAACCAGGTCGAGACTTTCCTGCATGAATTCGGCCATCTGATCCACAACCTGTTCGCCGGCCATCATCGCTGGGACATCGTGTCCGGTATCAGCACCGAGTGGGACTTCGTCGAAGCGCCTTCGCAGATGCTGGAGGAATGGGTCTGGGATTACGACACCATCGCCCGCTTCGCCAGGAACGCCGAGGGTGAACCCATTCCACGGGAGCTGCTGGACCGGATGATCGCAGCGCGTGATTTTGGACTGGGACTCGATACACGTCGCCAGCTGACGTTCGCCGCACTGTCGATGGCGCTGTACAACCGCAGCCCGGAGGGACTCGACATCAAGGCGCTTACTGATGAGATATCCCGGAAGTACCAGCCCTACGAGCCCATGCCAGAGGACCACTTCTTCGCTTCATTCGGACACCTCAACGGCTATTCGGCCATCTATTACACTTACCAGTGGTCCCTGGCGATCGCCACCGACATGCTGACTCGCTTCGAGGAAGAAGGGCTGCGCAATGTCGAGACCGCCGGAGAGTACCGGGATTTCGTGCTGGCGCAGGGTGGCGCCAAGCCGGCGGCGGAGCTGGTGACCGACTTCCTCGGCCGCGAGATCAGTTTCAAGCCCTATGCCGATCGGCTTAGCGGAGCGAAGAAGAGCCAGATCGAGACCCAGCCTTCGGGAGGGTAAACATGGCAGCGCAATTCCACCTGGCCCAGCTCAATATCGCCAGGATGAAGTTCGGCTGG
>JBFHEJ010000285.1:0-3287 GCA_041584255.1 Lysobacterales bacterium | reverse complement strand
TCGTTGAGCCAGCTCTCGATGACGACGTAGAGCACTGCAAAGCAAAACCCGGTGGCAAAGCGCATGACGCCCCAGGTCCAGAGGTTGACCCACAACCCGTGCAGCAGTGGAACCGCGGAGGCGATTGCAGTCATGGCGCCAAACACGCGCACGTGACCGGCGCGCCGCAGCAATTCGGGGCCCTTCCAGCAGCCGAAGGTAAAGCCTAGGAAATAGAGCGCGCCGATATACCCCACGCCCAGCGCCGGGAACTGTTCCAGGGTAGCGCGCACCGGCAGCAGGACGATCTGCAGTCCCTGCCCGGCAAGTAGGATGGCAACACCCAGTAGCAGGGTGGCGACGCTCGCAATCGCTGTTCTCATGGTCGGGGCGTGATGTGGGCGCTCGGGCTGCGGTACTGATCCGGATTTTGAGGCGGACGCGAGCGATTCTACAGCAGGCTTGCTGAATTCGTCGCCCGCGCGGTTATACTAAGGCGCGCCCCGCCCAAGCGATAACAAAAAAAATCATTCCGACAGAACCTGGGAGAGACACAAATGGAAATAATGGCAATCCTCATGGGCCTCGTTTTTGCTGTCATCGGCGCCGCCATCGGCGCCCTGATCGGCGCCCTGTTCCTCATGCTTGCGAACAAGATGGTGGTCAAGACCAGTCTGGGTTACGGCAAGGCCTACAAGCTGACCTTCGTTGTGTACCTGGTCACCATGGTGATCTCGGCGATCATCGCGGCCGTCATGGGTGTGGACACGAGCGGCTCCACCTTTACCGTGTCCAACATCGTTGGCTGGGCCGCCGGCCTGGCGTTTGGCGGCTGGTGGTACGGCAATAAGCTGAACAATGCCGAGGGCAACCCGATTGGCTTCGGCCAGGGTGTCATAGTGGCGCTGGTCATCATCGCCATCAGCATTCTCATCGGCCTGGTGCTGACCGGCTTGCTTGGCGGCGCCGCAATGGTTGGCGCGGAGGCCACCGGCTAAGCCTGACAATAATTTCGTTTCTTGTGTTGAACCGGAGCTGCCCGCAAGGGTAGGCTCCGGTTTCTTTTCAGGGCCAAAGCAATGGCAAGAGAAGTGGCGAAGGAAGGGCGTGAAGAACTGGTGCAGGAAGAAACCCTGCAACGCAACGTCAACCAGCAGGTGCTCGAGTCCGTGCCCAGGCTGGCCCGTGACTTTGCGTCCGCCAAGCCGTTCCGTCACCTGTGCATCGATCATTTCTTCACCGATAAAGTTGCACAACAACTGGCCGCACATTTTCCGCCCTTCGATGAGCGCCTGGCCATCAACGAAGATGGGGTGGTCGGGGCCAAGGCCGTGCACGAGAAAATCGTCAGTCTCGGACCGGCCTGGCAGCGACTCGATGAACTCGTGCAGGACGCGTCTTTCAGGAACCTGGTGTCACGCATAACGGGGATTCCCGACCTGCGCTATGACCCCTACTATTTCGGCGGCGGCACGCACGAGAATCTGCACGGCCAGAGCCTAGACGCGCATGTCGATTTCAATTTTCACCCCATCACGCGACAACACCGGCGCCTGAACCTGATCGTTTACCTGACCGAGGAGTGGCGCGATGATTGGGGCGGCTCGATCCAGTTACACCGCGACCCTTACCTGCCACCGCCCGAGGACGAAATCGTCACCATCACACCCGCCTTCAACCGGTGTGTGATCTTCGAGACCAACGAGCACTCCTGGCACGGCTTCCCCCGCATCAACCTGCCGCCGGACAAGCGGCACATCTCGCGCCGCAGCTTTGCGCTCTACTACTACACCGACACCCGGCCCGCCGAGGAGCTCGGGCCCGAACACTCGACCATCTATGTCGATGAACACCTGGCCGACACGCTCGAGGCCGGGATGACGCTCGACGCCGACACCCTGCAGCACATTCGCCTCCTGGTTGCGCGCCGCGACCAGCATCTCAAGCGCCTGTATCGCAACATCGAGCATCTGAACACCCAACTCAACCGGATGAAAGAGGCGATGGATGGCCAACCCCCAGCGGCCGTCGCGCCGGAGCCATCGGATGGAGAGGCCGGCGAGGAATCTGCCGGAGCCGAACAGATGGAGGCCAGGCTGCGGCGCCGCGAGGCGGAAGTGCGTCGCCTCGCCTATCGAGTCAATGAACTGGAATCTTCGACTTCGTGGCGCATCACCGCGCCCCTGAGAGCCCTGAAACGACTGCTCTCGAGGCGTGGCGCCTGAGTCACTTCAGGCCCTGCTTTCGCGCCATAGCAGATAGGCGATCACGGCCGGCACGACCAGCCCGATGATACTCACCCATTGAGGGATGGATTGCCCGCCCGCGGTCACTTCGAGGCCATAGATCAGCCGCAATAGATGTGCCAGGGCAATAAGGATGAAGAGGATGATGGCCAGCAGTGAACCGGTTTTCATGAAAGCACCTCGCGGGGATCGATGGTGGCGTTAATGCTGAGCGATGCAGGGGTCGGTTTGCGTATCCTAACTATAGCGATTTGTGCGATTCCCACAGCGCCCTGATGGCTCAGTCGAAAATTTTTCCCGGGTTCATGATCCCGTGCGGGTCGAGCACCTTCCTGATGGTTCTCATCAGTGCTGTTTCAGCCTCGGAACGCGTGTACCGCAGGTAGGGCTTTTTCAACAGCCCGACCCCATGTTCGGCGGAAATACTGCCGCGGTAGCGCTTCAGCAGCTCGAAAATCCCTTCGCTGGCCTGGTCGCAATGCGCCTTGAATGCCTCGGTGGCCATCCCCTCCGGCTTGAGAATGTTGAGGTGCACGTTGCCGTCCCCGATGTGCCCGTAAGAAAGCACTTCAAAGCCCGGATAGTGCTCAGCCACGTACGCCTCAATGTCGGCCAGGAAATCCGGCACCGCGCTGATCGTTACGGACAGGTCGTTTTTGTAAGGCGTCCATTGAGCCAGGGTATCGGAGATATCGTCACGCAGCCGCCACAACGACCGGGCCTGCTCGCGGCTCTGGCTGATGGTGCCTTCGCGAACCCATCCACTGGCCCGGGTTTGCTCATAGGCGGCCAGGGCAGCTTCGATGTCACGCTCCGAATCCCCCTCGAACTCAATCAGCGCATACACCGGGCAGCGGTCGGCAAAAGGCCGCTGCAGCCGGTGACGCTCCACCACCCGTTTGAGCGCCGACTCGGTGAAGAACTCGAAGGCGTTCAGGGTGACCGCAGCCCGGAAGACCCCGAGTACGTTCAAAAGGTATTCGAGGCGATCAAGGCCCAGGACCATGACGGTGGCCTCCGCGGGCGCAGGCGCCAGGCGCATGGTGGCCTCGGTGATGAAAC
>JBFHEJ010000284.1:0-3306 GCA_041584255.1 Lysobacterales bacterium | reverse complement strand
GTACTCGTGCGCGATTTGCAGCTCGCGATCCGCAGCGAGGTGCTCTGCGTAAAAATCGGGGTAGGCATAGCGGTGCAGGTAACTGCCGATGACGGCCTGCGGTTCGTCGAACTCGGTAACGCGAATTCCCTCGATCTGCCCTTCCCCGCCGGCCCACACGTGCGCGCCGACGAAGTTGACGAAATTCGTGCCCAACAACAAAAGCTGCGCCATGATGGCGTTGTTGTCATTATCCGCCGACAGGTGGCAGTCGTTGCAGGTCTTGGTCTCCGTCTTGCGCACAGTGTGCGGGAAATGCGGCGCGAAGGCCTGCGAGCTGAAGCCGCTGGCCGCTATCGGCGGCTGCTGCACGTAAATGCGTTCGCGATTGACGTTCTGCGAGGACAGGACCAGCGCCGAGGACGAACGCACCGGCGCGATGATCCCATCCTTGACGTCGCCGTGCTTGCCGAGCTGAAACATCTGGTCGCGTGCAACCTGCGGGTTGTAGGTCGCAAAGTTGCGGCTGATGCCACCCTCGAAATGCTTGGTCTCGGCCATGCGGTTGGCCTGGATGGGCAGATGGCAGCCGGCGCAACTGGTGGTCCAGCTCGTGTGGCAGCTATAGCAGGCCATCTCCTCGTCCTTGTGGGCGAGGTTCTCCGGCGAAATATCGGGGCCCCAGTTCTGCTCCGGACTGGCCGCCATGAGCTTGGCGCGGGCCGAGCGTTCGTTGTACTGCGGGTGGCCGGGCGTGACGCTGTCTTGGACCAGCGACACCTCCCATTCCAGACCCGGCGTCACCAGTGAGCGCTGAATCAGCCTGTCGTCCTGCCACTCGAAGCGCTTTTGACCGTCTGGATTACGCAGAACGCTGAGATCGTTGCCGGTTGGCGGCGCCGCCGGACCGCTGGTCACCAGGCTGGGCAGGCTGGTGGCGCTGCCGTGGCAATCGACGCAGCGAATTTCGACCGCCGCCATGACTTCGCCCTGGATGTGGCCGGTGCCGTGGCTGTCCTGCGAGAAGTGGCAGTCGGCGCAATGCATTCCGGCGTCCAGGTGCACCGAGGACATGTGCACGGCCCGGTCGAACTTGTCGGAATCATCGTCACTGACTGCACTGCCCTGCGCATCCAGCAATGTCCCGTCCCGGCCGCGTTTGAAAATCGCCCGAAAATTCCAGCCGTGGCCGTGGTAGTCGGCAAACTGAGTATCGTTCAATTGCGGGTTGAGATCATTGACCTGCCGGAGAAAGGTTTCGTCCCCCCATAGGCCGCGTGTCGCAGCCTCCTCCGGATTGCGGTTGAGGATCGTCATCTGCTGCTCGGAATCCGGGTAGCGCTGCTCCTCCGGCCACATGAAGGGCGCATCCGACTCGTAGTCCCACATGGTGTAGCCAAGGTAAGTATTGAGGAACATGTTGGGCTGGTGCATGTGGCAGATCATGCACTGGCTGGTGGGTATGGCGCGGGTAAACTCGTGTTTGAGCGGATGTCCCTCCTCTCCCCTGGGAATCATGGGATCTTCCGATTGACTGGTCCCGGCATGCCCAAACCGGGCGTAAGGACCCGAATGCCTGGGGTCCCGGTCATTGGCGTACACCACGTGACAGGCGGCGCAGCCCGAGTGCCTGAAGTCCCCCGGCTGGTCGTTGGTGCCCATGAACCACGTGGTCGGGTCGTTGAGGCGGGTCTTGTGGATGTTCAGCACCGGCACCGCGATGCGGTTGCCCGTCGCCGGCCCGCGATTGGATTGCTTGAGGTCGGGCCGGCCCGGCTCTTCGAGGCGCTGAATGTTGCCCAGCGGATTGGGCAGGCCCGTCTCGGGAAAGAGGTTGACGATGTTGCGCCCGCCGTCTTCAAACACGCGAAATACATCCGCCGGAGGGATGGTCTCCCACGCGGGCAATGGGTGGAGTGAAGGCAACACCCCTCGTGCGGCCAGGCGGTCATCGACGGCCACCGGCGTTTCAATGACCTTGGCCTCGCCTTCGCGGGTATAGGCTTCGCCCAGGATATATTGTTTAAACGGCAGGATGCCGTTGTTGTAGGCGGCCCCGCCCCACAACATCGCCGTGGTCGCCATCAGGCTGCGTTCGGCGGCTTCGATAAATGGCTGGTGACAGGCGCCGCAGGCTTCGCGCGCCACGCGGTAATCGGAAGGGTTGATAAAACGGATGTATTCCGGCGCCTCACGATTGAGCAGCGCGTAAGTCGCCCGCGGATTGGCGCTCGATGGAAAATGCCAGGCGTCCGGGTAGCGCGGTAACACGTGGGCTTTTTCGAGGGTCGCCCGTAATTCGGCGCTGGCGGTGGCCGGTCGGGCGTTCGGCACGTCACCGGTCCATCGCACCGAGGCGTCGCCGCCGTGACAATCGGTGCACCCAAGTACGACGGCCGGGCTGGCATGCATGGTCTTCTGGTCAGACGCGGTGTGGCAGGTGACACACCCCGCACTGGCGGCATCGGCCTGAGCGGGGCTCTGAAAAGCCGGTGCCGGCCGGGACGGGCGGTAATCGACTTCGACCGGCTTGGTCTCCTCCGCAGCAGACGCAGTGATGCAACAGGCAAACGCCGTCATCAGTCCTGCGAGGCGCAATTTATGTCGGTCGCACTCGCGCATCAGTAGGTCAGGATCAGGTTGGCTAACACGGAATACTGAACATCGTCGCCGTAGAGGGCCTCGAAGCCGTCCCCCGGAATGAGCGCGGCCACGGATGCGGTCAGAACGATATTCTGCGTCGCCAGTGGGCGCCAGAAGGCCGCCACGGACACGTCCAGCCCGATGTCGCGGTCGATGGCAGCCTGCTGGCGGGCTACTTCCAGCACCGCGGTGTCGTCGAACCACAGCGCGTTGATGTTCCCGGAAACGCGGATTTCCGGCGTCAGGTCGAGGTCGGTGCCGATACCGGCCAGGCGAATGCCCGGATTGGTGAAGTTGGACTGGCCGTGTTCGCGCGACGAGGTCAGCGAAGCCAGCACGCCGTTACGGGTCGACAGCGCGACTCCGCCGCCGCCGACGAACGGCACATTCTGCCGAATCCAGTAGCTGGTGGCGGCCCCGGCGATGATAGGGTTTTCCAGCACCGCGGCAAAACCGCCGGATTCGTCATCGAACGGATCCTCGTCACCGCTGGCCCAAAGCAATGAAAAGCGCGTCCTGATCCAATCGAAATCAACGCCAAGCTCGGCGGCGAAAAAGCCCGCCTGGATATCCGAATCCTGGCCGCTGAAGACGGAGCGCGACTCGTCCCCCAGCGCAAGGTACGCGGCGGCACTCAGGTTGACGCGGCCAAAATGGCCGTCGCCGTTCACGCCCAGGTAGGTC
>JBFHEJ010000283.1:0-3312 GCA_041584255.1 Lysobacterales bacterium | reverse complement strand
GGCGATTGTGGTGCTCGCCGCTCTTGGCCTGGTGGGCAGGGCCTTTAATCTGCAAATCATGGAAACCGACTTCCTGCGCGAGCAGGGCGAGGCGCGATTCATGCGCGAGGTGGAGGTTCCGGTACGCCGAGGCAATATTCTTGACCGTAACGGTGAGCCGTTGGCGGTCAGTACCCCGGTGGATTCGGTGTGGGTCAATCCCGGTGAATTGCTGCAATCGCCTGATGACATCGCCCGGCTGGCTGCCGTCATCGGTGCAGACGCTGACGAAATCGAGCGCAGGCTGACCCAGCGGGCACAAAAGGAATTCGTCTGGCTCAAGAGACGGCTGCACCCAGATCTGGCCTCCGAGATCGAGACTCTCCAGCTGCCGGGCGTGTTTCTGCAAAAGGAGTACCGCCGTTTCTACCCCGCCGGCGAAGTCGCCGCGCACGTCATCGGCTTCACCAACATCGACGATATCGGTCAGGAAGGGCTGGAACTCGCTTACAACGACTGGTTGCGGGGTAAGCCCGGCGTCAAGCGGGTCATTCGCGACCGGTTGGGACGCACGGTCGAGCATGCCGAGCTGATTCGGGAATCGGTGCCGGGCCAGGATATCGAACTCACCATCGACCGGCGGCTTCAATACCTCGCATACCGCGAACTCAAACGTATTGTCCTGAAACACGGTGCCCGTTCAGGCAGCGTGGTTGTGCTGGATATCGAAAGTGGCGAAGTGCTGGCCATGGTCAATCGGCCGTCGTACAACCCGAATCAGCCAAATATCGACAGTGAGGGTCTGCGCAACCGGGCCGTTACGGACGTTTTCGAACCGGGTTCCGTGATGAAACCGTTCTCTATTGCTTCTGCGTTGGAGGCTGGAACTGTCAGGCCTGATTCGCCCATCGATACCACCCCCGGAACCATCAGGATTTCGGGCTACACCATCAGCGACCACCACAACTACGGTCCGCTGGATGTCACCCGTGTCATTACGAAGTCGAGCAATGTCGGGGCGACCAAGATTGCCCTCGAACTCAAGCCGGAGCAAATGTGGAATACGTACGATCGGCTTGGCTTTGGCACCGTGACTGGAACGGGCTTCCCGGGCGAGTCCGCCGGTGTGCTCAGGAACCATCGCCGCTGGAGAAAGGTCGAGCAAGCCACGCTGTCCTATGGTTACGGCCTGTCCGTGACGACTCTACAGCTCGCTGCTGCCTTTGCGACGATCGCGGATGACGGCCGGATGCGTCGGCCAAGCCTCATCAGGGGTGCTTCCAACCCGGCGGTCTCCGTCATCGATCCGCATATTGCCAGGCAGGTCGCTGCCATGCTGGAAACTGTCACTGGTCCGGAGGGAACAGGCAAATCCGCCCGGATCTCCAATTACAGGGTGTCGGGAAAAACGGGTACGTCCCGCAAGGCCAGCGCGGCAGGTTATGCATCCCGTTACATAGCGAGTTTCGCCGGGTTTGCGCCCTCGAGTGAACCCCGGCTGGTTTGCGTCGTGGTCATTAACGATCCGACCGGGGAGCAATACTACGGCGGTCAGGTTGCTGCGCCGTTGTTTTCCACCATTATGAGTGGCGCCCTGAGGCTGCTCGACATCGCGCCAGACAATTTTGAGCGCGTGTTGGTGCACCAGCCCGAGGACATGCCTGCCCTCGAGGAGGAGCGGCCGTGAGTTGCCCCATGAGCCTCAGGACCCTGCTCGAAGGCTGGAAGGACGATGTTCCGCAGATTGTTCTCGAGGGCATCACCCTGGATTCGCGAAGCGTCCTGCCGGGCATGGGCTTTCTTGCCGTGGCCGGCGGACAGGCGCATGGTCTTCAGTTTGCAGCCCAGGCCGAATCGGCCGGGGCCTCCGTCGTGATCCACGACGGCCAGTTTCCTGTGCCCGACTTGGGCATACCCTGCGTGGAAGTTCCGGGATTGGGTCACCACCTCTCCAGCCTGGCGTCCCGGTTCTTCCACGCCCCTTCCGAACATTTGAGCGTTTGCGGCATCACCGGGACGAATGGCAAGACTTCAACTGCGCATTTCCTGGCGCAGGCCTGGCATCGCTCCCGTGGCAGGTCCGGGCTGATCGGTACAGTCGGAAGCGGGCCTTTTGACTGCCTCCAACAGTCCTCGCTGACGACGCCGGATCCGATCAGCCTGCAACAGCAGATCTCGGCTTGCGTCGATGCTGGGGTGGAATACCTGGCCATGGAGGTTTCGTCGCACGCCCTCGCCCAGGGACGATGCGATGACGTGCGCTTCGAGGCTGGCGTGTTCACCAATCTCAGCCGCGATCACCTCGACTACCACGGCAGCATGGCGGCCTATGCTGCGGCCAAACGCCGCCTGTTCGCTGATTGCAAGCCGCGTTTTGCCGTCATTAACAAGGACGACGATTTCGGCAAGAAGCTGATTGAGGAGTTCTCTTCATCGCTCGAGGTCCTGAGTTACGGCACCAATGGCTCTTCGGAAATACGGGCTGCGGTTTCTGCCATGGACTCGGGTGGCATGACGATCAGCATCGAGAGTCCCTGGGGCCCGGGTCGGGTACACAGCAGTCTCCTTGGCCGATTCAACGTCTCCAACCTGATCGCTGCCGGCGGAACCATGGCGTTACTGGGTATGGACTGGCGTGAAGTCTTGCACCAGATGGAAATGATGCAACCGGTACCGGGACGGATGCACCGACTCGGTGGTGAGGGGGGCAAGCCGGTGGTGGTCGTGGATTTTGCCCACACGCCGGATGCCCTGGAACAGGCCCTGCAGGCACTGCGCGCGCATCTTCATGGCCGCATGGTTTGCGTGATCGGTTGCGGGGGCGATCGTGACCCGGGCAAGCGACCGATGATGGCGAAAGTTGCAGAGAATCGATGCGATCGCATCATTTTCACCAGCGACAATCCACGCCATGAGGCCCAGGAAAAAATATTCGCAGATATGACCGCGGGCCTGTCTGCACGCGACAAGGCACAGCTCGAGCCGGATCGCGGCGAGGCCATACGTCAGGCGGTGCGCAGCAGCGGCGAGGGCGATATCGTCCTGATCGCAGGCAAAGGACATGAAACGTACCAGGACCTCGGCGACCGCCGCGTACCGTTCAGTGACGAGGCGGCAGCACGCGCCGCACTGGAGGCGGCCGCATGATTCCCTTGCAGCTAAAAGAAATAGCGGACCTGCTGCAGTGCAGCCCGCCAGGTTCGAATCCCACTATAGAATCGATCGTCACCGACAGCCGCAAGGTGCGTTATGGCGCGCTGTTCGCCGCGCTCAAAGGCAGCCGGGTGGACGGCCATGATTACGCTGCAACGGCGGTTTCTCTCGGCGCGCTCG
>JBFHEJ010000282.1:0-3341 GCA_041584255.1 Lysobacterales bacterium | reverse complement strand
GCCCATGAAGTCTTGGCCAAAATAAATGCTGCTTTCCAGTTTGCTCCAGTAGATGCCGGGGTCAAGGCCCATCACACCGATCGAAAAAATCAGACTGCCCAGTATCGCCAGGGCGTTGAACATGGCGGTCAGCAACGGCACCGAAATCAGCCCGGCGAGGAATCGCGGCAGGGCCACCACCTTGAGCGGGTCGATGGCCATCAACTCCATGGCGTCGATCTGGCTGGTCGCTTTCATCAGGCCGATCTCGGCGGTCACTGATGTTCCGGCCCGGCCCGCGAACAGCAGCGCCGTCAGCACGGGGCCCAATTCGCGGAAAAGGGATTTTCCCACCAAAAGGCTGACCTGGTCGGAGGCGCCGAACTGCTCGAGCGCATTGATGGCCTGCAGTGACAGCACCATGCCAACGAAGAAACCACAGATCATGATGATGACCAGCGACCGGGCGCCGATCAGGTACGTCTGTTGCAGGGTGCTGCTCCACATCTCACCTGTCGGCCTGAATGCGCGCAACATTCTTAGCAGGAAGATGAAACAGCGCCCTGCCTGTGCGATCGGGCCAAGATGCCGCAACACTGCGCTTTCGTTGCTGCTCATATCAGTCCACCAGGCTCCAGGCCGCCTCGCCTGTCTTGTAGTGGAACGGAATGGGGCCGTCGACTTTGCCGTTGATGAACTGGTCGACAGCGGGATCTGTGCTCTCCTGCAGTTGGCGGGGCGGCCCTTCGCCCGCCACGCGCCCCTCGGCGATGATGTAGCAATAGTCCACCAGCTTTGCCATCTGCGCGACATTGTGCGTCACGATCACGCTGGTCAGCCCCAAAGCCTCGTTGGTCTCGCGCATCAGCGTGCGTACGGTGGAAATCGCGATGGGATCCAGGCCCGCCATGGGTTCGTCGTACAGCATCACGGCCGGGTCCAGAACCACGGCGCGCGCCAGGGCGATGCGCCGGGCCATGCCTCCGGAAAGCTCGTGCGGCATGAGCTCCTCGGTGCCGGCCAGTCCTACGGCGCGCAGCTTGGTTTGCACCAGGCGGCGCAGCAGGGGCTCGGGCAAGTCCGTATGTTCGCGCACGGGTGTTGCGATGTTCTCGAACACGGTCAGATCGGTGAACAGGGCGCCGTTCTGCAACAACACGCCAACGTGGCGGCGCAAACGGTGCAATTGGCCATGGCTGAGCGCATTGATGTCCTTGCCGTCGACCTCGATGGTGCCTTCGTCCGGTTTGAGCTGACCCGAAATCAATTTGAGGATGGTCGTCTTGCCAACGCCGCTGGGCCCCATGATGGCCACCATCCGGCCTTGGGGGATGTCCATGTTGACTCCGTCGAGAATGGTTTTCGTTCCCCGACGGAATACGAGATTCCGAATGGTGATCATCGTTGGTGGGCCTGACAGGCGGCTATCGACTTGGGTACCGGGCGTATTGTAGTCGTTTTTGTTGTTGGTAGAGACCTGAATCGGGGAGGACTGATTGCATGAGATGGGATTTTTCCCCAGGCAAAAAAAAGAGCGGAGGCTTGCGCCTCCGCTCCGTCGTAGTCTGTCGGAACTCCGCTTCTGAAAGACTGCAGATCCTTCTAGGCCTTCCCAACTTCGCCCGGCTCCACCATGCTCCGCCTCGCGGGACCGGTCACGGACCGACTACGTCCGTCTTTCTTTATCGACGCGTCCGCCGCAGCTTTCGCGTCTATCTCGAGGAACCGCGTATCCCTCTCGAGTCACCCTTGTGGTACGACCGTTGACTGGCAGAGTCCGGTCTGGGTGACGTGCCCAGTACCACCTGAACACTTACCGTTTTCTGTTGCCCTTCAACGCCATCCGGCGGGTCGGCCTTTTGGCTCGGGACTTCTTCGAACGGGGGACCTAAGCTACTCTCGACACGGATTGATGTCAAACACGAAAAAGCCCAACTTAGGATGCGAAATTCATAACGACTCTCAGTTGGAATTTACAAGTTGCTGAAAGCAATAAGATCGTAATATTTACCGGCACAATTTGTTTGCGACAAGGCGAACCCGATGCTCAAAAATAGAACAACTCGCGACCGTCCGGAAGAGGACCACGGGCTCGAAAGAGCGATCGGTCCGGTCGGCGTCGGCGCGATCGCGCTCAACGGCGTCATCGGTGCGGGCATTTTTGCGCTGCCGGCAGTAGCGGCCGAGGCCGCCGGGCTCTTCAGTCCCTGGCTGTTCGTGGTTTGCGCCGTGCTGATCATGACAGTGGTGCTGTCGTTTGCCCGGGCGGCGAGCTTTTTCGGCCAGACGGGTGGTCCGGTGGTCTACGTCGAAGAGGCCTTTGGCCTCTTTGCCGGCTTCCAGGCGGGATGGCTGTATTCCTTCGCCCGCATCTCCGCGCTGGCCGCCAATGCCCACCTGATGGTGACCTACGCGGCCTGGCTGTGGCCGGAGCTGGACGCCGCTGGCGCGCGCCTGGCGCTGGTGGCCGTGGTGTGCGTGTCACTGACGATTGTCAATGTCATCGGCGTGCGCGGCGGCTTGGCCGTTGTGTTCGCCCTGACGGTGCTCAAGCTCCTGCCCCTTGGCCTGATCGTGTTTGTGGGGCTGGGGCAGATCAATCCTCAGGTGTTCACCGCGCCGGAGATCCCGGAGCTGGAAGGAATTGGCGGCGTCATCCTGGTGCTGCTGTACGCCTTCGTGGGATTCGAGAGTGCGGTAGTGCCCGCCGGCGAGGTCAAGGATCCACGCCGCAGTGTACCGATGTCTCTGATCTGGACGGTGGGCCTGATCTGCGTGTTCTATTTTCTGATTCAGCTCGTCAGCGTCTCTGTGCTGGACGATCTCGCCAGCAGCGAGCGTCCCCTGGCCGAGGTTGCTGAAGTCCTGATGGGGGCTGTTGGGGCCAGCCTGCTGGTGCTCGGCGCGGTGTTTTCCATCTGCGGCAACATTTCGGGGATGTTCATTACTGCGCCACGAATGCTTTATGCCATGGGGCGGGACGGCGGATTGCCGGACTGGTTCGGCGCGGTGAACCCGCGGTTCCACACGCCCGCCAATTCCATTGTTTTTGTCGGCGCCGTCGGTCTGGCGCTGGCGATGAGCGGGGGTTTCGTCTGGCTGGCGGCGATGAGCACCGCGGTCAGGCTGCTGGTCTATATGGCCTGCATCCTTTCCTTGCCCGGCCTTGAGCGCAAAGTCGGTGAGCGCGCGGGGCAGTTCAGGCTGCGCGGCGGGATGTTGATTCCCGGCCTGGCGCTGGTCCTGTGCCTGTGGCTGACCATGCACGCCTCGCTGAAATCATGGCTGACGATGCTGGCCTTTGCGGCCCTTGGCACGGCGCTTTACTACATCACTCAAAGCCTTTCCAAGGAACGCTGAAT
>JBFHEJ010000281.1:0-3390 GCA_041584255.1 Lysobacterales bacterium | reverse complement strand
CGCCGGGCCGAATCCTTGTCCCAGGCATAGAGGAAATAGCTGAGCGCGCTGGCGCCGAGGTAGAGAAAGAGCACTTCGAGGGGCAGTGCCCCCGCCGCCACCGAAATCGCCACCGAGGCGAGGAAAGCCACTGCGCCGACGATGTAGCGCTTTTGGTCCGTGCGCCCGAAGCGCTTGGGCACTTCCTCGCCCAGCAGGGCAACGCGCGCGGCGCAGGGGCGGCCCTGGCGGTCGGTGGAAAGGGCGTAGGTCACGCGCTGGTCGACTTCGGGCTGGTGGTCCTTGTTGGCAAAGGCGCGGATGTGGACGAACACATTGTCGCCGGAGGCCGGGGTGATGAAGCCGTAGCCCTTCTGATGGTTCCAGTGGGTGATCTTGCCGTGGTTGCGCATGGGAGGCTCATGTCAGGACTGATCAGCAGATCTTACGCCAACTCCGCCTGTGCGCCGTGCCATCAATACGAACGCACTACGGGCCGCGCGCCTGGCCCAGTCATCGCTTCCCAAACATTGGCGAATTGCGTACTCTGGGTGCAACGAGGGTCACACAGAAGCCGCCGAGTTAACAACGAATGTCCCTTTTTCGCGAACTCAAACGGCGCAACGTCTTTCGTGTCGGCGCCGCCTACGTGGTGCTCGCCTGGCTGGTGCTGCAGGTGGCGGACGTTATCCTCAACAACCTCGCGGCGCCGGACTGGACCTTCCACGTGCTGCTGCTGTTCATCGCCATCGGCTTTCCCTTTGCGCTGTTCTTCGCCTGGGCCTTCGAACTGACTCCGGAGGGCATCAAGCGCGAGCACGAAGTCGACCGCAGCGAATCGATCGCCCATGTCACCGGCCGCAAGCTGGATTTCGCGATCATCGGTATTCTGCTGGTGGCGCTGGGCTATTTCGCCTGGGACAAGTTTGCAGTTGATGACGTCGCTGAACCGGAGGTCGCGGCCGATCAGGCGCCGCCCCCTCGGGATCAGCCTTCATCCATCGCGGTGTTGCCTTTTCTGAACCTGTCGGCCGATCCCGAGCAGGAGTATTTCTCCCTTGGGCTTTCTGAAGAATTGCTCAACCTGCTGGCCAAGATCCCGGAGCTCAAGGTCGCCTCGCGTACTTCCTCGTTCCAGTTCAAGGGCGAGAAGATCGATCTCGGCGAAGTGGCGCGAAAGCTCAACGTCAGCCACGTGCTGGAAGGCAGCGTGCGCAAATCAGGCACGCAACTGCGCATCACTGCGCAACTGATCAAGGCCGACGACGGTTACCACCTGTGGTCGGAGACCTACGACCGACCGCTGGAGAACATCTTCGCCATCCAGGACGACATCTCCGCCGCCGTGGTGGATGCGCTGAGGATCGAACTGCTGGGCGAGGCGCCCAAAGCCGAAGTGGTCGACCCCGAAGCCTATGCGCTGTGGCTGAAGGGTCGCTACCTGTACGCAAAATGGGGCAAGGACAACTTCGAGGCCGCCATCGAGGCGCTCAAGCAGGCGCTCGAGATCGACCCGGACTACGCGCGTGCCTGGGCCAGCCTGGCGGTTGCTTACCTGACCCAGACCCAGAGCGGCTACCGCACCAGCGAGGACGGCCTGGCGCTGGCGCGCGGCGCCATCGACCGGGCGCTCGCGATCGATCCTGACATGCCCGAGGTGCTGGCCCGGCTTGCGCTGATCGAGGCGACGTTCGAGTGGGACTGGGCAAGCGCGTACGCGAGCCTGGCCCGGGCAATGCGGGCGGCGCCCGACAATATCTATGTCCTGGGATCCCTGGGCTCTTTTTACGGGCGCATTGGTCTCCAGGAAGAAGCCCTGGCGGTGTACCGCAGGATTCTGGAAGCCGACCCTCTCGATCTGGTGTCTTTGTACAACGTTGCCGAAGGTTTGCGTGGGCTGGGTCGCCTGGAGGAGTCCGAACAGGCCTTCCGCTACCTGCTGGAACTGAATCCGGAAGACTGGGGATCGCACACACAGCTGGCGTTGGTTTTTCTGGCCCAGGGTCGCGTCGAGGAAGCGTGGGAGGAGTTGGCGCTGGAGGTGGACCCTCAGCAGCAGGAATGGGGGCGCGTGCTGGCGCTGCATTCGCTGGGCCGCATCGAGGAAAGCGAAAAGGCGCTGCAGGCATTCATCGGAGCCCACCACTCCTGGGCCGCAGTCCATATCGCAGCGGCACATGCCTGGCGCGGTGAGCACGAGCAGGCCTTCGACGCGCTCACACGGGCAATCGAGACACGCGACTCGCTTGCCACTGGGATTGTGGGCGAGCCATTGTTCAAGCCGCTGCACGACGACCCCCGCTGGGATGCGCTGCTGGCGCGCCTGGGCCTGCCGTTCGAGATTCCGGCGCCGTTGCATTAGTAGGTTGGGGTCGGAGTAAAAAATCCGGGATTGAATGGGTACAATAGGAAATTGCCGCGGAATTTTTACTCTGACCCCAAATATTTGGAAATCATCTCAGAGGCAAGTCGGATTTCAATATCGTCGAGCGCGGGAATTCCTTCGTCCACGTCTGGAAACTCTTCTTCGATGGGATGAAGACGAGAAAGTAGCGTCTGCAGTGGCCCAGTTGTGAATGAGTCGGTCATATGCACATCCGCCTCTTATTTGCGGACCTCAAGGGTAAACCAGACTGGCTCGAGCAAATAGCTTTTGCAATCGAACATTGCTTAGGATGATCGCCACCCGTTTTTAATGACTCTGAGCGAGATAATCGCGCAGCGCCCGGTTTACAGCTTCCGAGTCGGGAAAGGCTTCGAGCAAATCAGGATCGATTCGGACAACGTTGGTGCCTTGCCGGTACTGCCTGGCATGCTTGCCGCGAACCCCGGACCGGATCAAGTCCGCCGGATACTCGTCTCTCAGGTTGTCATGCTTGCGCTTCATAGGCCCTTCGTTCGCGCGGCGTCATCAGGCGCGCCGAAATAATGCGAATGGAATCACTGGTTTCAGTATACGCCACAACGATATAGCGGGACGACGGTGTCACGCCAAACGTCAGGTATCGAAACTCGTTGGCTGAATGATCAGGGTCGGGCACTGTGGAGGCCAGTTCGTCGCTGAAGACTTCCACTGCTTCGAAAAATGACACGCCGTGTTTTCGGAGATTGGATGCCGCTTTCCCGTCGTTCCACTCAAATATCACCCCGCTTCTGCCCGAACCTGAATCCCAACAAACCTGCGGTTTCAGCTTGGGGTCGACGGGCCTTGGCAGATACGGCAAATCGACTATGATTCGGGTGCGAATTTACCCGCACCTGGGGACCAGTCATAGGGAGTAGAGCATTGAACAAGCTGATCTTTTCGCTGCTGGCGGTTCTTTCCACCGCCTTATCAGCCGATGAACCCCTCATCGAACGTCAGGGATTCATCGACGTCGAAGGCGGCCCCGTGTGGTACAAGGCCGTCGG
>JBFHEJ010000280.1:0-3442 GCA_041584255.1 Lysobacterales bacterium | reverse complement strand
TCACCTTCTCGGTGGTGGTGTCGGCATGGCCAAGCGCCACCATGGCGCCGACCAGGACGATGCCGTGGACAAAATTTGAGCCTGACATCAGCGGCGTATGGAGTATCACCGGAACTTTTGAAATCACTTCGTAGCCGGTGAAGGCGGCAAGCATGAAGATATAGAGTGCGATGAATCCTTCCAAGATCGATCCTCCCCGGCGATCAGCCCGATGGCATGGTGCTGGCGGTGCGCTCATGCACGATTCGGCCCTCGTGCGTGAGCAGGCAGCCGGCGATGATCTCGTCTTCCCGGTCGATGCTGAGCCCGTCTTCACCCAATAGCAGGTCGAGGAGGTTCAGCAGGTTGCGGGCATACATCTCGCTGGCGTGTATGGGTGCGCGGCTGGCCAGATTGAGCGGGCCGTCGATCATGACAACCCCGTGTTTGACCGTCGAACCGGGCTCGGTCAGTTCGCAGTTTCCTCCGGACTCGGCGGCAAGGTCGACGATGACGGCCCCCGGCTTCATGTCGTCTACCATGGCGCGTGAAATTATTTTTGGCGCCGGTCGCCCGGGAATTGCGGCGGTGGAGATCACGACATCGGCGGTAGCCAGGTGCCGTGCCAGCGCATCGGCCTGTTGTTGCTTTTCCTCTTCCGTGAGTTCGCGGGCATAGCCCCCTTCGCCCTCGGCGTCCACGCCGGTGTCAATCATTTTGGCGCCCAGCGACTCGACCTGTTCGCGCGCTGCCGCCCGGATGTCGTAGGCTTCGACGCGAGCGCCAAGACGCCTGGCTGTTGCGATCGCCTGTAGTCCCGCGACTCCGGCACCGATCACGATCACGCTGGCGGGGCGCAGGGTGCCAGCCGCCGTGGTCAGCATGGGGAACAACCGCGGCGCCAGGCTGGCTCCACGGAGCACGGCCTGGTAGCCGGCGATGGTGGCCTGTGATGACAGCACATCCATACTCTGCGCACGCGAAATGCGCGGAACGAGTTCCATGGCGAAGGTGCTGATCTGGCGAGCGTTGAGCGCCCTGACGCTTTCCGGATTGCGGTGTGCAAAGATGAGGCCCATTCCAACCGACCCGCTGTTCATTTTCGCGATGATGGGCTCACCAGGCAGGGCGACCCACAGGTACAGGTCTGCTGCGGCCAGTGCTTGCGCGTCGTCGATGACCCGGCACGACGCATATTGATCGTCCTCAAAACCGGCCGCTTCACCCGCGCCTTTCTCTACCAGCACCGTGACGCCCTTGCCGGCCAGCTTCTCTGCACTTAAAGGGTCCAGTGCAACGCGTCGTTCGCCCTCGGCTCGCTCTCTGAGCACGGCAACGCTCAATGTCATGAAATTCCCCTGGTGCCTATCTACTTAAATAGCGGCCTATCTTGTATGGTCGGGGCTGCAAAAACAAGCAAGCTGGGGAGTGAGTGAATGCGTCCAGGTTTTGTACTTTTGCTGGTGGCTGGCCTGGCGGTGCAGTTGCCCGGACTTTCCGAATCCATCGACCTTCACGTGACCCAGATTGCGGAGCGCGCCAGGATCGTGGATATCGCCAATGCCGGAGATGGCAGCCACCGGCTGTTCCTGGTCGAGCAGCAGGGCAGGGTGTTCGTGCTCGACGGCGGGCTGGAGCTGGGGCAGCCCTTCCTGGACATCCGCAACAAGGTGCGCAGTTCGGGCAATGAACAAGGACTGCTCAGCCTGGCCTTTGCCCCTGACTTCCAGGAATCGGGCGTGTTTTACGTGTGGTACACCAACCTTTTTGGTGCCACGGTGCTGGAGCGCTACCGCGTGAGTCAGAATCCCGATGCTGCAGATCCCAGCAGCGGTGAGATTGTCCTCGACGTGCCCCAGCCCTTCGAAAACCACAATGGCGGGCGCCTGAGGTTTGGCCCGGACGGCATGCTGTATCTCGGGCTGGGAGACGGGGGCGGGGCTTTCGACCCACAGGGGAACGGCCAGGCCGGGGATACGCTGCTCGGCAAGCTGATTCGCGTCGACGTGGCGGCGGGCAACGGCACCTATGCGATACCGCCGGACAACCCCTTCGCTGCCAGTGGCAGCGTTCTGGGCGAGATCTGGGCGCTCGGCCTGCGTAACCCATGGCGGATCAGTTTCGATTCGGCAACCGGCGATTTGTTTATCGCCGACGTCGGACAGAACGACACTGAGGAGGTGAATTTCCAGGCGGCGAACTCGAATGGAGGTGAGAATTACGGCTGGGCGATCATGGAAGGCAGCCAGTGTGTGGTCAGCGGCTGCGCCCAATCCGGCCTGACCCTGCCGGTAGCGGAGTACGGCCATGGCCCGCATTGCTCAATTTCAGGGGGAGAAGTGTACCGGGGCAGTGCCTATCCGGGCCTCGAGGGCATGTACCTCTACGGGGACTTCTGCAGCGGCGTTATATGGGGCCTTAGTCGCAACGCCGGACAGTGGCAGCTCGAACAACTGCTCGACTCGGATTTGAACATCACCACCTTCGGGCTGGGTGAGGACGGCCATGTGTACGTCGCGGATCGAAGCACAGGCGTGTATCTGATCTCGGACGGGCCGTTCAATGCCGGATTCGTGATCAATGCCGGGCTAAACGACGCCTGGTTCAACCCTGCGACACCGGGGCAAGGCTTTTTCATCACCGTTTTCCCCGAAACCGGGCAGATGTTTCTGGCCTGGTTCACCTACGATACTGCCCGGCCCCCAGCCAACGTCGAGGCAAACCTCGGGGAACCGGGTCATCGCTGGCTGACTGCTTTCGGCCTCTTTTCCGGCCATTCCGCAGTTCTGGATATCGAGCTGACCCAGGGCGGTGTCTTCAATACGGGCGTGCCGTCGCCCGCGCAAAGTCCGGATGGAACCATTCTGGTCGAGTTCACGGGCTGCGATTCCGGAACCGTCACCTACGACATCGATTCGGCCAGCCTTCAGGGTGTGATCCCGATCCAGCGCATTGCGCTCGACAATGTGCCGCTTTGCGAAGCATTTCAGCAGTCAATTCTCATTCGCTAAGCATCGTCTCGTTGCTCGTACCGATGTTGGACGCATCCTGAACAATTTGGGAGTCCAACCAGTGAAGAGGTCGAGCCGATGCCTTGGTATACCGAGCTTTCCAGTTTTCAGGCGATTCAAAACAAAACGGCCCGGGATAAACCCGGGCCGTTTTGTCGCGAGCTTCCGCTCGCTACTACAGGTCCATTGCTCTTAGACGAAGCGTCTGACAGCAACGAATCCAACACCCAGCATCAGCAGGGCAAGAATCGCCAGGCCGTACTGGCTGAGCGTCGGGATGCCCTCGTACAGGCGGGTGTTGAAGATCGTGCAGGAACTGCCGGCACCCGGGAATACCGTGATGCCCTGGCAGTCGCTGTCATCAACCTCGATACCGCTTTCCAGCAGATCGACTTCGGTGACGGAGCAGGTCGTACCGGTATCCCAGTCGGGATAAACGGAGAATGAATCTT
>JBFHEJ010000279.1:0-3446 GCA_041584255.1 Lysobacterales bacterium | reverse complement strand
TCTGCTGATCTTCGATGAGGTGCAGTGCGGCATCGGCCGCACCGGACGGATGTTCGGGGCGCAACATTGGGGGGCCAGACCCGACATCATGACCCTGGCCAAGGGACTGGGATCGGGCATGCCGATCGGCCTGGTGGTTGCGAAAAGGCGCTACATGGAACAGTGGCAACGTGGCGCCCACGGCAACACTTACGGCGGCAACCCGGTATGCTGCGCGGCGGCGCTCGCTACCCTGGACCTGGTTGAACGCGAGTATTGCGCCAATGCCGCCAACGTTGGCCTGTACTTCATTGATCAACTCAGAGGCCTACAGCAGAATTACCCGTGCATCGGGGAAGTGCGCGGCAAAGGGTTGTTCATCGGCATGGAGCTTGTCGAAGACCGGCACCGCAACCAACCAGCAAAACAGCTTGCCGCCCAGTTGATCGAACGCGCCTTTCACAACGGCCTCCTGTTGCTCACCTGTGGGACGAGCACCGTGCGGTTCATGCCGCCGCTGCTGGTCAGCCGCGAGCAGGTTGACGAGGCCATGCCCATCCTGCAGGCCAGTCTCGAGGAAGCGCTGGCATGAGCGCATGATCTTCGCCAGATGCCTCGCCCTGCTGCTGGCCATGGCGGCGATCGCCCCGGCCTTCGCCACGCGCGAGCCAGTGCTCAAGCAGGTCCGGCTTCCGCACAGCTACTATTGGCGTGAAATGTACCTGCCGCAGCTGACCAGCGGCCCTTCCGCCGGCGCATTCCATCCCGACGGCAAAAGAATTGTCTATTCGCAGGCCGGCTCGCTGTGGCTGCTCACGCTTGGCGGCGATATCGCCACTGAACTCACCCGCGGGCCCGGTTACGACTACCAGCCCGACATCACCCCGGATGGTTGCTGCGCGGTCTTTGCGCGCCACCATGACGACGCCATCGAATTGTGGCGCGTCGAGTTCGATTCGGGGGCACAACAGCAGCTGACCCACGGGGGCGCAGTCAACGTCGAACCCCGCGTTTCACCCGACGGCACCCAACTCGCTTTCGTGTCGACCCGGGCCGATGAGACCGGTGCTGAAGGGGGCCGTTTCAACCTGTACGTAGCCGAGCTGGGGAAGAGCGGACTGGGCGATGTTCGCCCGCTGGTGGCCAACCGCGAGAGCAGTATCGATCGTTACTACTACAGCCCGTTCGACCATGCGATCAACCCATCCTGGAGCCCGGACGGCGAGCGGATTTTTTATGTTGGCAACCCCGAGGTCGCTTGGGGCAGCGGCGACATCTGGTCGCTGCACGTCGCCGACTCGGAAAACCGCCATCGGGTATTGACCGAGGAGACCACCTGGGCGGCGCGGCCGGAACTGGCGCCTGACGGCAACCGCCTGCTGTACAGCAGCTACCACGGGCGCCAATGGCACCAGCTGTGGCTGACCACGCCCAGGGGCCAGTCGCCGCTACCGCTGACCTTTGGTGAGTTTGACCTGAAGAATGCGCGCTGGTCACCCGACGGCAGTCAAATCCTCTACATCAGCAACGAGAGTGGCAACACCACGCTGTGGCTGCAGGAGGTGGTCGGTGGCGCGCGCCGGCAAATCGATCCGCCGCGGCTCGAGCGTTTCGGAACGATGACCGAGCTCCACATCGAGATCGTGGATTCGGAGAACAGGCCGATGCCTGCGCGGGTAACGGCGCTTGCGGCCGACGGACGCCATTATGCTCCCGAAGACGCCTGGGTCCATGCCGACGACGGCTTCGATCGCGACCAGCAGGATCATGAGCACCATTATTTTCATTGTCGTGAAACCTGCCGGCTGCTGGCCCCGCCCGGCCAGCTAAGGCTGACCGTGCAGCGCGGCCCGGAGTGGATTCCGGCAGAAATGACGCTCGACCTGGGCGAGGATTCGCAGAGTGTAACCGCGATGCTGGAGCGCGCCGCGCTGCCGACCGAGTTCGGCCGACACTTAAGCGCCGATCTCCACGTACACATGAATTACGGCGGGCACTACCGGCAGGGCCTGGAAGGGCTCGCAGCACAGGCGCAGGCCGAGGACCTCGATGTCATTTACAACCTCGTCGTCAACAAGGAACAACGCATCCCGGACATCGGCGCATTCACCACGGAGGCGACGCAGCTTGGCGAGACCACCCTTTACCAGGCACAGGAGTACCACACCAGCTACTGGGGCCACCTTGGCCTGCTGCACCTCGACGACCATTTCCTCACGCCCGATTTCAGCAGCTACCGGCATACGGCGTTGGCATCGCCCTACCCCCACAACGGCGTTGTCGCCGACCTGGCCCACCAGCAGGGCGCGCTGGTCGGCTACGTGCATCCCTACGACAGCCTGCCAGAGCCGGGCACGGCCGAGCGCCTGACGCATGCCTTCCCGGCTGACCTTGCCCTGGGCAAGGCTGACTACATCGAGGTCGTCGCCTTCGCCGACCACCTCGCTACCGCCGAAGTCTGGCATCGTATGCTCAATCTTGGATTCAGAATTCCGGCGGGCGCCGGCACCGATGCGATGTCGAACTACGCGTCGCTGCGCGGTCCGGTCGGACTGAACCGGGTCTACCTTCGGACCCTGGATCGCAGTCCCTCCGCCCTCAAGGAGACGCTTCGCCAGGGCAAGGGATTTGTCACCAATGCCCCGCTGCTGGGGTTAACGGTCAATGGCGTGGCGCCGGGGGGCACGGTCAGGCTGGGCCCGGGTGGCGGCACGGTTGAAGTTCGGCTCGCGGTGCGCTCCCCATCACCGGTGCCGAACATCGAGCTGATGTACAACGGCAGGCGCCTTCGAAGCATCGATGCGCAACCGGGCGACCTTCGCGCCGATGCGACGCTTGAGCTCCAGCTGCAAAAAAGCGGCTGGCTGCTGCTGCAGGCATGGAATCCCGATCCGCACCCCCTGGTGCAGGACCTTTACGCTTTCGGCACCACCAACCCGGTATGGATCGAGGTGCCGGGCTCGACACCACGCGCCCCGCAGGACGCCAAGTACTTCATCCGCTGGCTGGACCGTGTTATCGAGGACGCGGACGCCCCCGACAGGTACAACGATTCCAGGGAGTACTCGGAGACCCTTGAATACCTGCGCTCCGCCCGGCTGGTCTTTGAGACCCTGCTGCAGGAGAGCCAATGAGCCATCACCTTTTCTTACCGGCTCTGCGCCAGGTCCTGCTGAGCGCCGTCCTTCTTGGGGCCACGGTCAACGCGGCGGAGAAACGCCCGCTGTCCATCGAGGACCTTGGCCGGATGGAAAACCTGACCGCCCCGGCGTTCGCGCCCGACAACGACCGCATTGCCTACGTGGTCGGGAGCGCGAACACCGACAGCGACGCCAGCGTCAGCGACCTGTGGCAGGTGCGCTACTCAGGCGGCGCGGCGATTCAACTGACCCATACCGCATTTGCCAGCGAGTGGCTGCCGCGCTGGAGCCCGGATGGGCGCTGGCTGGCATTCCTCTCAGACCGCG
>JBFHEJ010000278.1:0-3466 GCA_041584255.1 Lysobacterales bacterium | reverse complement strand
GGGAGCGCTGCCGCCAGCGCAATCACGGGGCGGGTCACCGACCCCCGCAAGTTTCTGGGAGACTCATTTTGAGCAATCAGAGCGGTCTGAAGGCGATTGAATGCCATACATTCAACCTGTCGTTTGACGATATCGATACCGACCAGATCTTCCCGGCGGAGTTTCTGGCCACCACGGAACGAGAAGGACTTGGTCGGTATTGCTTCCACTATTGGCGCTTCGACGACCGAGGTGATCCGATCGCGGACGGCCCGCTAGCCGGCTTCGACCCGGGCCGCCACCAGGTCCTGGTGGCGGGGAATAATTTTGGCTGCGGCTCCTCGCGCGAACACGCACCGTGGGCCCTGCTGGATATGGGCATTCGCGCCGTCATCAGCCGGCAATTCGCCGATATCTTTTACGCCAATGCCCTCAAGAACGGCCTGTTGCCGGTGACGCTCGAGCCGGCAGCCTTGGAGTTTCTTCACAGCCATCCGGACCAGCGCGTGAACATTGACATACCCTCGCGCACGATCACCATCGAGGAATATGGAACCCTTGAGTTCCCACTCGATCCCTTTTCAGCTCATTGCCTCGTCGAAGGCATCGACCAGCTGGAGTTCCTCCTGCATCAGGAGCAACACATTACTCGTTTTGAACGTCTGTCCAAGACTAATTAGCCGGGCAGGTTTGATCCACAAGGCACGCCCTGGCCTGTGCCGACCGGGATGCGCGCTCAGTCATCAAGTTGTCAGGCTAAACGGGAGCCCCGGAGTGCGATAAACGGGGGCGCCTGGCAATGGGGTCGAAGCCAGCTAAATGCCACCGTTCGCCATTGGAATCGATCTTGTGCGTCCAGTATTTCTACCAAGCTACGTCTGTTGGCGACAAACCGGTATGATCCCAATGACCGCCTCATCCAAACCGACAATAATTCATGACAATCCAAGACCAGCGCCTCCGCTTCACTGAAAAACTGGGCTACGGATTGGGCGATACCGCGTCCAATTTTTTCTTCCAGGTATTCAACATTTTTTTGTTGTACTACTACACCGATGTCTATGGCATCGATCCCGCCCTGATCGGCGTGATGTTCATCGTCACCAAGGTCGTCGATGCCATCAGTGATCCGCTGATGGGCATCGTCGCGGATCGCACCAATACCCGATGGGGGAAATTTCGACCGTATTTGCTTTGGGGCGCCATACCCTATGGGTTGCTGGGCTATGCCATGTTCGTGGGGCCGGAGTTTTCGGAATCCGGCAAGCTGGCCTACGCCTATGTCACCTACACGCTGATGATGGTGGCATACACCGTCATCAACGTTCCCTACTCCGCGCTCATGGGCGTGATATCACCCAATTCACTCGAGCGCACCAGTGTCTCGACGTATCGCTTCTTCTGCGCATTTTTGGCGGCCTTTCTGATTGGAACGTTTGTGACGCCGCTCAAGACGATTCTGGGTGGTGGAGACGAGTCCCAGGGGTTCCGGCTCACCATGATGCTCTTTGCTGTCATCTCAGTTGCGCTGTTCTGGGTCACGTTTGCCACCACGCGCGAGCGGGTTCAGCCGTTGCAGCAAAAGTCCAATCTCAAGCTGGATATCAAGGCGATGATGGGCAATGGCCCGTGGCTGACTCTCTTTCTGGCCGCGATCTTTACCCTGATGAACGTCGCCGTTCGTGCCGGCGCCATCATGTTCTACTTCAAGTACTACGTCGGCGACGACGGCACGGCTGTATTTCTGATTTTCGACAAGACCGCTTTGTTCATGTCGAGCGGTATGATCGCCCTCATCGTCGGCATTTCCTTCACCAGATTCTTGGCCAGTCGATACGACAAGAGAAACCTGTTGATTGCCCTGTCGCTGCTGAACGCCGCTTCGATGGCGGCGTTCATGTTCATCCCCCCCGATGAGTACCTCCTGATGGTCGTCGTCAATGCGATCGGTGCGGCCTTCATCGGCCCCACGCCGGCGCTGGTCTGGGCCATGTATGCAGACACCGCCGACTATGGTGAATGGAAGTCAGGGCGCCGGACCACTGGGCTGGTCTTTTCTGCCCTCCAGTTTGCCCAGAAGCTCGGCCTGGCGGTAGGCGCCGGCCTGTCCGGGTTTATACTCTCACTGTTCGGATTCGTCGCCAACCAGGCGCAGAGCGACCTTTCAATTCTGGGCATACGCCTGATGTTCTGCATCTTCCCAGCCGCCTTGGCGATCCTGGGTACGATAGCCATTTTCTTTTATCCGTTGAGAGATGAGAAGGTCAGGCAAATTGAACTGGAACTGAAAAAGCGTCACGCCAGCCAACCGGAGGTCGATGCGGCGCCTGCCTGAGGTTTTTACTTTGGTCACGGTCTCAGATTGTCTCGTGGAACGTCGACAATAATCTTCTCGATCGAACCGTCGCGCCCAAAGAGGGCCTCACTCCAGTCCTGATCCAGTCGCCTGCCCTCGACAGCAGCTTTTTGCCCTGCGGATGTGACCACGCAGATGGAAGATCGATCGGCAAGTCGATAAATCACCGGCACAGCACACAGGCTGAAGGCCAGCGTGCCCGCTTCAAGCTGCTCGGAGTGATGCCGTCCATCCAGATGACATTCCCATAGCCTGGGTTCCGAGAGGAATTCGGAGCGCCGGAGCATGACCGGGTTAAACGTCAGTCTTCCATTCCGAACCGTTACGCCGATTTCCCGGAATCGAATGATGATGTCCTCTTTGACCTGGCCGGTCATGCCCGGCTGCTGCACGCCGATAAAGCTCGGCGTATGCGAATAAGGGTCGGTCGGAAACGCGCCGTACTCGGCCGGTGACTTGTGCAGGCCCAGGCCTGCAGAGGTCTCATCAAAATGGCGAATCAGAGGATCGAGCAGTTCCGAGCCGGTACGGTCTGTGCGTGTGATCACGTCAATAGTGGCAAGCAGCAGCTTGGAGACCATGTGCCAGTAAATGCATCCGAGGCCCTCGTATTTGCACATAGAGCCGGATCGGCCCGTAAATGCCCGGTGATGGAATACTGCTTCGTAAACATCGCACAAGGCCTGTGCATGCTCGGCATCTACTTGCTCATCGGTGTCGAGGACGGCGCGCAGGACGCGCACATTGCGAAACCGGGCTCTGAAATGTGCACGACCCCGCGCGTCCTGTTCCACGTAACTGCTCGACCCCGAGGCGAGCTCGGCCTTGAGCCAGACATTCTTTTCGATCAGGCGCTCAGGGATGACGTTTTTCTCGAGGAACCCCGGCAGCGCCTTATCCGGATAGAGCAGGTAGCTCTGTTGATCCGGGCGATACATGTTGCTGTCCCTGAGCGCGTCCAGCAAGGCCAGACTTTCCGCAGTGTCAAGACTCAGTGAATTGAGTACCGCGACCTGGCCCTCCAGCATTTCGCCGAGGCGCTCCACCCGATAACGGTCGCCATCGAAGTGGATCAGGTTGTACGCGTGATAGAGCCCATCGGGCCGTTTGTTTTGTTTGATCGTGGCGTCG
>JBFHEJ010000277.1:0-3470 GCA_041584255.1 Lysobacterales bacterium | reverse complement strand
TTCCTGGCGGCTTGCCAGCCGGCGGACCATCAGGAAAAACCTTCCCGCAGCGATGCTGCGGTCGACGGGCTGTGTGACCGTCCAGTCACCCCCGTCGCCGAAGTCCAGGGCATCGGCTTCGAATCACCGATGGCGAATGCAGAAGTCACCGTCCGCGGTGTCGTCACCTGGTCCGATCCCAGCCAGGGACTGTACCTGCAGGACACCAGCCCTTTCCTTGGCCAAGGAGCCTCGCATGGCATCCTGATCGCTGCGCCCGAGCTGGCGGATCAATTCCGAAAAGGCACCCTGATGACGGCCTCCGGGACGGTGGCGGAACTGGGCGAACGGGTGGACACGATGACGGCATTGACCGCTGTGTCGCAGGCCGAAAATTGCGGGCCAGGACCTGATCTGCAGGAAATCGATGCCCGCTTGCCCCTCAATCCGACGGAGCGCGAGACCTTCGAGGCCATGCACATCCTGCTCGAGCAAACCCTTACGATTACCGAGGCCAGGGACGTCTCGCGCGGCGAGATCAGCGTCAGCGCCCTGGGATTGCTGCGGGCCCCCACCGAGATCGGTTTGCCGGGCGACGCGGCCAGGGCTGTTGAACAAAAAAATCGGGACTGGTCGCTCGCAGTGGAGAATCCGAGCCTGACAAGGCTGGAGCCGTTTACTGAAGTTCACGCCGGTGCCGTGCTCAATGTGCTGAGTGGCGTGCTTGGACATGATGGTCACGGGCTCCGTCTGAAGACCGGAGGTGATCTGGGCGTCGTCAAGCGTCCGTTTCCTCGCGTGCCAGCGGCGCCTGAAGGCGCCATTCGTGTCGCCAGCTTCAACCTCTACGAGTTCTTCAATGGAGACGGCCGGGGCGGCGGCTTCCCTGGCGAGCGGGGCGCTCGTTCGCAACGCGAATACCGGCGCCAGTCTGATCGAATCGTCGCGGCGATCGCTGAAATCCGGCCTGATGTGCTCGCTGTTATGGAGCTGGAAAACGACGGATTTGGCGACCAAAGCGCGGTGCAGGACCTGAAACGATCCTTGTCAAGGGGGCTGGACGTGGAGTTTGAAGTCGCCACGCCTGAATCCGAGCGCGCGGGCCCGGACGCGATTGCCGTGGGTATGCTCTTTCGCAGCGACCGCCTGGAAGCAGTTGGACCGGCGCAGCTGTTGGAAGGTGGCTCGATGGGCCCACTGAATCGAGTTCCCCTGGCGCAGGCATTCATCGACCGTGTCAGCGGCGAGCGCTTCCTGGTGGTGAGCAACCATCTGAAATCCAAGAGTTTCTGTCCACAGTCGGGGCCTGACACCGACCAGGGAGACGGACAGGCGTGCTGGAACCCGACCCGGGTCAACGGCGCGGAAGAGACGGTGCGCTGGGCACAGGCGCTGGCCGCCGCGACCGGAACCGAACATCTTCTGCTGGCTGGAGATTTCAACGCCTACCGGCGCGAAGACCCTGTGCGGGCCATCAAAGCCCAGGGCTTTGTCGAGCTGGCTGAAAAGCACAACCCGAACAGTCCCCTTTACAGCTACATATACCGCGGCGCAGCCGGCACGCTGGATTACGTATTCGCCAGCCCCTCATTGGCGCGATTCAGCAACCAGGCGCTGATCTGGAACATCAACGCCGCCTATCCATGGTCCGGTCGCCCCTCGGAGCCCTGGTTGCGGTCTTCCGACCATGATCCAGTGGTTGTGGACCTGCTGTTCAGCCAGCCCGCGACAGCCGATTGAATCTGCGGATAGATCGTTTCAAAGCAGGCGGCAAAGGAGGGCTTGAGCTCGGCCCAGATCTCGTCCACCCGGTGAAGGGGGTTGGGTCGCAGAAACCGCCGCCCCACGCCGCGCAGGCTCAGCAATACCTCTTTCTCGTCGCGATAGGCAGCAAACAAGCCATGACGCTCCGTGTACTCCATGAACGACCGCAGCCGCCGGGGAATAAGGGCATCGTTACGCGCCAGCAGATCACGCACCCCGACGTCGAATTCTTCGAGGCTTTCGTCACTGTATCGGTGCCAGCGAAGCGCGAGTTGATGGTCCATGGCGAGATCGATAATGATTCCCGCATAACGGCGAAACGGTTTGTCCATGGACTC
This sequence comes from Lysobacterales bacterium, assembly GCA_041584255.1. Taxonomy (GTDB): domain Bacteria; phylum Pseudomonadota; class Gammaproteobacteria; order Xanthomonadales; family SZUA-36; genus JAUIBE01. The sequence continues at coordinate 1,389 of JBFHEJ010000277.1, read as the reverse complement.
GCGCAGCGAACCGACGGCATCGAGTTCATCGGTCGTGGAATCAATGAACCGATGCAGCTCGATGCCGGTCCTGACCGGCTGAGGATATCTTCGAAGCGCCCTCCGCCCCTTGGTGAAATCTCCCAGCAGGGCGCCAAGACGGAGGCCGTCGTCATCACCCGCGAGCTGCAGGTGGGCCAGGAAGTTCATGCGCGAAGCCTAACAGAATAGGCTGTACCTGCGGTATCATTCCCGCTCTGCGATGACCCACGCCACTCCATGAACCCGGCTGAAACGGCCGACCACAGCAAGCCCTTTCCTGAGGAGCGCCAGGAGTTTGTCATGCGTGGGCCCGCGGGCGCCCTCGAATGCATCGCCGATGTGCCGGAAGACGGGCAAGCGGTCCCCGCCACCATTGTCGTCTGCCATCCGCACCCGCAGCATGGCGGCACCATGCACAACAAGGTGGTGACCATTATCGAACGCTCGATGCGCGAACTCGGCCTGCGCACGGTACTGTTCAATTTTCGCGGAGTGGGTCACAGTGAAGGCAGCTTCGACGACGGCTATGGGGAAACCGATGACCTCTTCTCGGTGATCGAATGGGTCCGGCGAGCAAGGCCCGATGACGACCTCTGGTTGGGTGGCTTTTCCTTTGGCTCATTCGTCAGCCTGCGTGCGGCACAGAACGTCACGCTCGGCCAGCTCATTTCGGTCGCGCCGCCTGTCGATAAGTACGGATTTGCCGACCTCGAGCATCCAGGCTGTCCGTGGTTGGTCGTGCAGGGTGACGAGGACGAAGTCGTCAGCTATGACGCCGTGCAGCTTTGGGTGGACTCGCTCAAGCCCGCGCCTGATTTCGTGGTCATGCAGCGAACCGGCCACTTCTTTCATCGCCGCCTGATGGACCTGCGCGGCCTGCTCAAGAACGGTGTCCGTGACCACCTTCCCGGCGCCTCCTCTTGAAACCTACGATCAACTGACCGGCAGCGGCCGGTTCACCGCCGACGCGGATCAGCGCCAGGCGGTGGAGGCTCTCGACCGCCTGTGGCGGACCCTTGAGGCGGGCAGGCCGGGTCCACCTTGGTGGCGCAAGCCGCTCGGCCGGTGGCTCGGGCGCCGCGCGAAGGCCACACGGGGTGTTTATCTGTGGGGCTCGGTGGGGCGCGGCAAGACGTGGCTGATGGATCTTTTCTACGAATCACTCCCCATTCGGCAAAAACGTCGGATTCATTTTCACCGTTTCATGCAACGGGTCCATGGAGAGCTCACCGAGCTGGGTCAGGTCGCGGACCCGTTGCCGCGGATCGCCCGGAGATGGTCGCGGGGCACGCGACTGCTGTGCCTGGACGAATTCCTGGTGTCCGATATTGCCGACGCCATGCTGCTGTCCGGGCTGCTCGAAGCGCT
>JBFHEJ010000276.1:0-3483 GCA_041584255.1 Lysobacterales bacterium | reverse complement strand
TTGGTCAGCGGCACCTCGGCTGTCGGCACCAGGTAACGCGGCGGGTCGTCGCGGGTAATGAAGGCGTCTTCCTCGAACTTGGGCAGCTGGCCGGTGCCGGTCATGCTCTCGGCATTGACCATGTAGGGGACGTAAACTTCGCGGTAACCATGCTCGCGGGTCTGGACGTCGAGCATGAACTGGGCGATAGCCCGGTGCAGCCGCGCCAGCGGGCCGTGCAATACGGTGAAGCGCGCGCCCGACACCTTGGCCGCCGTGGCGGCATCCAACAGGCCAAGTGCTTCCCCCAGGTCGACGTGGTCCCTGGGCTCGAAGTCGAACTGCGGAGGTTCGCCCCAGCGCAGCACTTCCAGGTTGTCTTCCTCGCCGTTACCGACAGGTACGTCGTCTTGGGCGATGTTGGGCATTTCCAGCAGCCAGTCCTGCTGACGCCTGCGAACGGCCTCGAATTCCTCCTCCGCCGCCGATAGTTCTTCGCCCAGGTGGCGGGTTTCGTCCAGCAAGGGCTGAATATCCTCGCCGCGCGACTTGGCCAGCCCGATCGACTTCGCGCTGGTGTTGCGGCGGTTCTGCAATTCCTCGACGCGAAGCTGCAGCGCCTTGCGCTGCTTTTCCAGCGCGTTCCATGCCTCGACGTCCAGGGTGTAGCCGCGCGGCGCAAGCTTCTCTGCAACCGCCGCCGGGTCCTTTCTAAGCAGCCCCGGGTCCAGCACTACTCCGCTTCCTCGTCGTCGGTTTCATCGATGAAACCGCCGTTGAGCGCGATATCACCGACCACATCCACGCCATCCGGAATTTCGAAGGCGAACATCGAGGAATCGAAATCGGGGTTGCGTTCGGACGACTTGAAGCGAATCTCGGTGCGCAAACCGAACGCGTCTTCCATGGCCATGAGTTCCAGCGCCTGTCCGCGAATACCGAGCAGCACGCGGTCGAACTCGGCGCCGTCAAGCACGGAACGCAGTTCGACGTAAGCCAGTCCTTCATGCACGCCGAGGTCGCGTACTTCGAATTGCTCATCGAGGCGCGACAGGTCGGTCAGTAGTGACAGCGGCGAGTCGTTGGCCAGGCCGGCCTGGTCCTTGACCGTGATTTGCTCCAGGCTCACGTCCCAGATCCAAACACGCTCACCGTCGGCGACGATCACTTCCGGAAAATCGCCGCCGTATGCCCAGCGGAACAGCGACGGTCGGCTGAGCCACATCTCCCCCTCGTTAGCGTCCTGGATTTCTCCATCGCTGTTGAGCACGACCTGCTCGAAAGTGGCATGAAAGCGTTCCAGGCCTCCGGCGAACTGCTCCAGTGCGGCGCGTCCACCGGCCTGGCCGGCCTCTTCAGTGGCCACGTCGACCTGGGCGGACGCCAGTGGATGAACCGCCATCAGGGCGACAAGCAGGCCGGGAAAAACCCAATTGGGGAATCGCAGTCTCATCACAGGAATATTCCGTTGAGTGGGGCTAATTTCAATCGCCGGGCCATCAAACCCCGGCTATCAAGCCCGAGGCAATCAATCGTCCGGCGGTGGTGGCGCCAACACTTCGCGCTGACCGTTGTGCTCCGGCGGGCTGACCACCCCGGCGGCTTCCATGTCCTCCACCAGCCGGGCGGCGCGATTGTAGCCGATTCTCAGTTGCCGCTGCACACTGGATATCGAGGCACGGCGCGATCGCGTCACCCACGCCACGGCCTGGTCGTACAGCTCGTCCTGCTCGCCGCCGGCTTCCTCCAGCAGCCCGGTCGCGCCGACGTTCTTGCCGTCCTCGGTGGTCTGGGTTTCGTTGAGGACTTCCTCGACGTACTCAGGCTCCCCGAACTGCTTGAGCCAACCCACCACGCCGTGTACTTCATGATCATCGACAAAGGCGCCGTGAATTCGTTCAGGAAGCGCTGATCCCGGCGGCAGGAACAGCATATCGCCGTGACCCAGCAACTGCTCCGCGCCCATCTGGTCGAGAATGGTGCGCGAATCGACCCGAGACGAGACCTGGAAGGCAATGCGCGCGGGAATGTTGGCCTTGATCAGGCCGGTGATAACGTCCACCGACGGACGCTGCGTCGCCAATACCAGATGGATACCGGCCGCCCTGGCCTTCTGCGCCAGCCGCGCAATGAGTTCCTCGACCTTCTTGCCGACGATCATCATCATGTCGGCGAACTCGTCGATGATGACGACGATGTAAGGGAACGGTTCCAGCTCCGGCGCCGACTCGTCGCTCTCCAGGGCATCCCACAGCGGGTCGGTCAGCGGCTTGCCGGCTTCCTGGCCCTCGCGCACTTTCTTGTTGTAACCATTGAGGTTGCGCACCCCGAGGGTCGCCATCAGCCGGTAGCGGCGCTCCATTTCCGCCACGCACCATCGCAGCGCGTTGGCTGCCTCCTTCATGTCGGTGACGACCGGCGCCAGCAGGTGCGGAATGCCTTCGTACACCGAAAGCTCCAGCATCTTGGGATCGACCATCACCAGCCGAATCTGCTCGGGCGTCGCCTTGAAGATCAGGCTCAGGATCATGGCGTTGAGCGCCACGGACTTGCCGGAGCCTGTCGTGCCTGCCACCAGCAAATGCGGCATGCGGCTGATGTCGGCCACCATCGGCCGGCCTGCAATGCTCTTGCCCAGCGCCAGGGTCAGCGGGCTGGATGAGCGCTCGTAAGGTTCGGACTGGAGGACATCCGAGAGGTAAACGATCTGCCGGTTGGCATTGGGAATCTCGAGGCCGATGGTCGACTTGCCGGGGATGACCTCGACCACGCGCACCGAAATCACGCTGAGGCCGCGCGCCAGGTCCTTGGCCAGGTTGGATATCTGGGCCGACTTCACGCCGGGCGCCGGCTGCAGTTCAAAGCGGGTGATCACGGGGCCGGGGTGGACCGCCACCACGTCGACCTCAACGCCAAAATCGGCCAGCTTGAGTTCCACCTGGCGCGACAGCGCCTCGAGTTCTTCCTTGCTGTAGCCCGTGGTCTGCTGGCCCGGCGCGTCGAGCAGGTCGAGCGGCGGCAATTTGCCTTCCGGCAAATGTTTGAACAGCGTCTGCTGCTTTTCGCGCTGCGCCCGCTTGCTCAGTTTCTGCTCTTCCTCACTGATCTGCGGCTCGATGCGCGGCTGCGGTTTCTTGCGCCGCCGTTCGCTGTCCGCCTTGCGCACCTCGTCGCGCTTGGCCTTGGCGCGGCGACCGGCGAACCAGTCGCGCATGTTGCCCACCATGGTGCCAAGCCAGCCAAGTGCTTTGAGGGTGTACTGCCCCACCCGGTCCATCACCCGGAACCACGAGATGCCGGCAAAAAGTGTCAGGCCAAGCAACAGCATGGCCAGCAGGAATAGCGTGGAGCCGAGGTGCCCGGTGACTTCGGTCAGAGGCGTCGCGATCTGCAGGCCGACGATTCCGCCCGCACCTGCCGGCATCGCGCCTGCCGGGGCGACGGCGTGCATATACGCCAGCCCGGTTGCCGATAGAATGAACAGCACGAAGCCGGTCACCAGCG
>JBFHEJ010000275.1:0-3506 GCA_041584255.1 Lysobacterales bacterium | reverse complement strand
TGCGCCGCTGGACAGCGGCGCCATGCTTTTCGACCCTGAAGTCGTCTCTCGTTTCGCAGACTGCGGTGTCAGCCTGCTGGACGAGCCGGTTGACGTCATTCCCATGGCCTTGATGTACCTTGGCTATGACGCCAACAGCATGGAACCCGGGCATATTGCCGAAGCGGAAGCGGTGCTCAAGTCGGTCCGTCCGTACATCAAGTATTTCAGTTCGGCGAAGATGATCAACGACCTGCCCAACGAAGAAATCTGCGTGGCGATGAGTTGGTCCGGGGACTATGCACAGGCGCGAGAACGCGCGCGTGAGGTTGGCGTTGAGATCAACCTGGCTTACGCAGTACCCAAAGAAGGATCGGTGATCTTTTTCGATGGATGGTTCATCCCCGCCGACGCGCCACATCCCGAAAACGCCCACCAATTCCTGAACTATCTGATGCGTCCTCGGGTAATGGCCGCCATCAGTCATCACACCCGCTACGCCAACGCCAATCTGGCTTCCCTTCCCTTCCTGCGCCCGGAAGTCGCCAATGATCCCGCGGCATACCCGCCACCCGCGCTACTGGCTGAACTGAAAGTCGGATACATATTCGGCCCCAAGCTGGAGCGCCTGCGCACGCGCGCCTGGTCGCGGATCAAGACAGGGCTGTAACATGAGCGCGCCGCCTGAATCTCGCAGCCCGGCCAACGGTTCTGACCGGGACCCATGGAAGGATCCGGAAGCCAGGCCGTTGGTGGAGATCCGCGGTGTCAGCAAGCACTTCGGCGATGTGGTCGCGGTCGACAATGTGTCGCTGCAAATCTATGAGAAGGAGCTTTTTTCCATCCTCGGCGGCTCCGGCTCCGGTAAATCGACGCTGTTACGCATGCTGGCCGGTTTCGAAGCGCCGACCGGCGGTGAAATCCTCATCGACGGCGTGGACATGACTTCCGTGCCGCCCTATGAGCGGCCGGTGAACATGATGTTCCAGTCCTATGCGCTGTTCCCGCATATGAGCGTGGAGCAAAACGTTGCCTATGGCCTCAAGAAGGACGGCGTGGCGGCCGACCAGGTCCGCCAGCGCGTCGGGCACATGCTCGATATGGTGCGCATGGGGCACCTGGCCAAACGCAAGCCCGATGCACTGTCCGGTGGAGAACGGCAGCGCGTGGCGCTGGCCCGTTCGCTGATCAAGCGGCCGCGGTTGCTTCTGCTCGATGAGCCTTTGGCGGCCCTGGACAAGAAACTCCGCGAGCACACCCAGTTCGAGCTGATGGCTTTGCAGGACGAATTGGGCATCACTTTCGTAGTGGTGACGCACGACCAGGAAGAAGCGATGACCCTGTCGACCCGTGTCGCGGTGATGAATACCGGTCGATTCGAGCAGATTGGCACGCCGGGCGAAGTCTACGAATATCCCATTAACCGCTTCGTTGCGGATTTCGTCGGCACCATCAATTTTTTGCCCTGCACGGTAGCGAAGCTCAGTGCGGATCGCCTTGAGTTGGCGTGCAAGGACGCAGGCGGCGTACTTACCGCCCGCTGCGATGACGCCCACAAGGAAGGCTCGGAGTGCTGGCTCGCCGTTCGTCCCGAGAAGATATTCATCGACAAGGATCGACCGGCCGGTGAGCGCCGCACCATACTGAAGGGCGTCGTCGAAGATCTCGGCTATTTCGGCAACCTGTCGATCTACCGGGTGCGCCTGCCCAGCGGCAAGGTTTTGCAGGTCAGCGGCCAGAACCGTGTGCGCACCGCCAGGAAAACCGTGGAATGGGATGACGAGGTTTTCGTTTCCTGGGATGAATCCAGCGCCATTGTGTTGGGAGAGTAGATGACTGCCAGCACGAAATCAGATTCCGAGGTTGCTCACGCGCCTGCCCGCGACGTCAGGGCCGCTCCCGCGCGTGCACGTCATCCCGGAAAGCGCGCAGCGCCTGTCCGGGACGGCAGAAGGCGCTGGCTGCGGCGTGCGCTCGCGGTGCCCTACGCCTGGCTGTTGCTGTTTTTTCTGGCGCCGTTCCTGATCATATTCAAGATCAGCCTGGCCGATCCGATCGTCGCGCTCCCGCCTTTCACGCCGCTGTTCGACTGGGCAGCCTCAGGCTGGGCGCGGCTGCAGGTCACGCTGGACAATTACCTCTTCCTGTTCCAGGACCGTTACTACGCGGTGATCTACCTGAGTTCGATCAAGACGGCGGCCATCAGTACCTTGTTGTGCCTGCTGCTTGGTTATCCCATGGCGTACTACATCGCGCGGCAGCCGCCCAGGCGCCGCACGCTGCTGCTGCTCGGGGTGATCCTGCCTTTCTGGATTTCCTTTCTGCTGCGTGTTTACGCCTGGATCGGGCTCCTCAACACCAATGGTGTGATCAACAATTTCCTGATGGGGATTGGCCTGATCGACCAGCCCCTGTCCCTGATCTATAACGACTTTGCGGTCTACCTGGGCATCGTCTATTCCTACCTGCCATTCATGATCCTGCCGCTGTTCGCCAACCTGGAGCGGCTCGATCCGACCCTGCTGGAGGCGGCCGCTGACCTCGGCGCCAGGCGCTGGCGCGCTTTTCTCGACGTGACCCTGCCGCTTTCCATGCCGGGTATCATTGCCGGCTCACTGCTGGTCTTCATTCCGGCCATTGGTGAATTCATCATCCCGGCGTTACTGGGCGGTTCCGATACGTTGATGATCGGCCGGGCGCTGTGGGACGAGTTTTTCATCAACCGCGACTGGCCGGTCGCTTCCGCGGTCTCGGTCGTGCTGTTGCTGATCCTGGTCCTGCCGATGATGTGGTTCCAGAAAATCCAGGGGCGCGAAGTGGAGCCGCAGGTGGAGGATGGCCGGTGAAGCGCGGCGGCACGTCACTGCTCACCATCGCAGCCTTCGGCTATGCGTTCCTGTACGTACCGATCCTGTCGGTGGTGGTTTACTCATTCAACGACTCGCGCCTGGTCACGCTGTGGGGTGGATTTTCCTTCCGCTGGTACAGAGCGCTGGTCGAAAACGAAGAGATCCTCGAGGCGGCCCTGCTCAGCCTCCAGATTGCCGTGGTCAGCGCCACGGTGGCGACGATTTTCGGCACCCTGGCGGGACTGGCGTTGCACCGCATTGGCCGCTTCAAGGGGCGCACCCTGCTCACGGGCATGATCACATCGCCCCTGGTGATGCCTGAGATCATTACCGGCATCTCGCTGTTATTCCTGTTCATCACCCTGACGGACTGGATCGGCTGGCCGGGCGCCCGCGGGGCGATGACCATCACCATTGCCCACGTCACGTTTTCCATGGCGTACGTAGCCGTGGTCGTGCGTTCGCGGTTGACCGGCGCCGACGAGAGCCTCGAGGAGGCGGCGATGGACCTCGGAGGCCGGCCGCTGAGAGTGTTTTTCGATATCACGGTGCCAACCATCGCTCCGGCCATGATCTCCGGATGGCTGCTGGCGTTCACCCTGTCGCTGGACGACGTCGTCATCGCCAGCTTTGTTTCCGGACCGGGCGCCACCACATTACCGATGCTGATCTTCTCGA
>JBFHEJ010000274.1:0-3521 GCA_041584255.1 Lysobacterales bacterium | reverse complement strand
CGAATCCGGCGGTGTTGAGCGTTCACTCGAGGAATACGCCAGCCATCACATGCACTCGGACATGGCTTTCCTGTCGTCAATGGACAGTGAATTGCTCGATCGGCAGGTGTTCGCAAGCGGTGAAAGCTGCGTGGTGGCCAGCCGTTCGAGAATCCGTGGAACATTCCGTGACAAGACGATGGACCTGTTCAGCACCGAGACGCTGGTGCTGCACAGGGCAGAGGCCGGCTGGAAGATCCGGCACATCCACTGGTCGTCAAGACCGGCGCAGTAGGCTCCGGCTACTGTGCCAAAATACGGTCATGGCCAGGCACTCAAAATGGTGGACCGTATTCCTGCTGTTTGCCTGCAGCGTCCTGGACGGCCACGCACAAGGGCCGCCAGTGTTCATACTCGAATGGGGCGGTTTCGGATCAGCGCCGGGCCAACTGTCGGGGCCCCACGGCATCGAGGTGGACGACGCGGGCAATGTGTACGTGGCCGACACGGGCAACAACCGCATCCAGAAGTTTGGTGCGCAGGGACAATTCCTGCTCGAATGGGGGTCTCCCGGCGCTGGCGAGGGACAGTTCAGCCACCCGCATGGAATCGGAATTGCGCCCGGGGGCGACGTGTACGTGGCCGAAACAGGAAACAATCGCGTACAGCGATTTTCCGGCGACGGCCAGTTCGTTCTCACCTGGGGATCGCAAGGCAACGGCGACGGCCAGTTCCAACATACCCATGGCCTCACCGTTGACGGCAATGGCAACGTATTCGTTGTTGACCGTGATCAGAACCGCGTGCAGAAATTTACCGCTAACGGGTTATTTATCGCGGCATGGGGAACCCCGGGCACGGGGAATGGGGAATTCAGTGCACCCAATGGCATCGCGGCTGACCAGGACGGCAACATTTTTGTCGCCGACAGCAGCCCCCGTATCCAGAAATTCACCAACGATGGTAGGTTCCTGGCGTCGTGGGGGACGGCCGGAGCCGGACCGGGCCAGTTCGATTTTCCACGCGGACTATCGACCGACGCCGTCGGAAATCTCTTCGTGGCCGACCGAAACAATCACAGAATGCAGATGTTCAGCAATGATGGGACCTTCATAACGTTGTGGGGCACTTTCGGCTCGCAACCTGGACAGTTCAATTTTCCCTATGCGGTGCAGGCCGGCCCGGGCCAAGTCGTCTACGTCGACGATTCCAGCAATCATCGCGTGCAGATGTTCGTCTTTCCGCTCTTATCGGACGGTTTCGAGACGGGCGGTGAGTAGCTGAAGAGTTCCGACGGGCGCGGCGATCTCGCGTCGTACCGTGACCGCCTCGAATCCCGCGGATTCGATGATCTTTGGCAACCGACCCTCAGCGTTATCGCGGGTCACTTCGAACCCATCGAGCAGCCGAACCATGCCAAAGGAAATGCGATGGTAAAGGCTTGAAGGCTTTCCCCAATCACAAACGATCAGCCTGCCTCCGGGACGCAGCACGCGGGAAACCTCGGACAGCGTGGCCAACTTGATTTCGGTCCTCAGGTGGTGAAAAAACAGGCAACTTACTACGAGATCGAATGAGCGGTCCGGGTAGGGCATGGCATTGGACATCGCCCGGTCGAAGCGGATTTCCGCGCCGGCTTTCTTCGCCTTGCTGCGCGCCTGGTGGAGGACAGCGGGATCAGCGTCCAGGCCCACCACCCGCCGCTCCGGCATCCGCTGTTTCAGCATCACGGTGAGCGTGCCCGATCCACAGGCAAGGTCGAGGATATCGAGCGCGCCCGTGGCTGCGATCTCATCACATACCGCATTACGGAAAACTTTTTCCCGCGAAGTGATGGCAACCACCGGATCATAAATCCAGGTCAGCCAACGAAACCGCAGCGCCGGAACGTACGCCTTTTTTGATGTAGGTCCGGACTCCTGTGATGGGTCACTCATCAGCAATTGGTTTTCCAGCTGTCAGCTTGATCTCGCCCTGCGACTGCCGGAGCGGCTGCTGACGTCAGGGTGACTCGAAGCCGTCGACGAAATCCAGCGGCGGGGGCGGAATGGGCTGCATGTGACTGTCGCTGTCATTGACCGGGCAGTTCGGCGCCGTGCACATGGCCGAAGCCATGGCCGTGTTGTTCACCACACCGTTGTCGATATCGTCCTGGGTGATCGCATAACTGCCCGTGCATATTTCCATCGCCGCCGGCGCCAGACTGGGAATCGGGTTGCCACTCGGGCAGCTGATCGATGCAATGAGTGGGTCGGTAATGGCAACGTTGGTCAGTTCGACGTCGCCGGTATTCGTGACGCTGAAGGTGTAGTTGATCAAATCGCCCGGATCCGTGGTGCCATTGGCGCCGGGATCGAACACACCGTCCTTGACCAGCATCACGCCGCCATTGGGCACGGTCCAGTGAACGGTGACGCTGCCGGGGTTGATCAGCCTGGCATTGTCGTCAACACCTTCCTCCTGCACGCGCAGCTCCCAGCCGAAATTTGAAGCCGGCGCGTCGACCCAGGCCTGAAGGTCATCGATCAGCCCGTCATCGTCGTTGCCAATATCGGTGTCGATGGTGATCGGCGTGCTCGGGGCCGACGGCAAAAATTCAGTGGCGCTGAGACCGGCCTGGACGGCCGGTGAACCATTCCAGGTCACTCCCGGCACGTTCGTCCCGCCGCCGCAGGCGGCGTTATTCGCTCCGCCCAGCCCTTCCTGCCAGGACGCCAGCACCCTGCGAAGTTCGATGTTGGCCGTCTTTGGGCATGTCGGACAGTTGCCACGGGCGCGCACCTGCGTGAAGTTATACACGACTCGGGTGATTACCGCGCCTGCCGGAATAGCCGGAAGCGTGAATCTCACAAAGGCCCGCCGCGTGGCAGTGGTCTCATGATTGCCAATGCACACCTCGCCGTAGATGCCTCCGTTGTCGTCCGGATCGTCCTCGTAAACGGTTGCTTCAGCGGCAATGGCAGCCACACCGGACTGGGCAAAGACCGGCGACATGACCAGCGCCGATGCCAAAAGGAGTATTGCGGGAGCCACCACCTTCATGAATTTGATAATTGCACTCCTGATTAATCGCGCCAATACTAAACGGTCAGACATGGGCTCTGGTTCCCGTGTTGACTTCGGGCGGCCCAGCGGTTTTAATACCGCGCCTTCGGCCGCGCGTTTGCGGCGAGCCTTCTTTCCGGCGGCCAGGTAGCTCAGTAGGTAGAGCAGCGGACTGAAAATCCGCGTGTCGGCAGTTCGATTCTGCCCCTGGCCACCATCCTTCCCAATTTGGCACAGCGCTTCGTCAGGAAGTCCGGGCCACATTGCGGGGAATCGAACTGCTTCGCAGTTAGATTGACTCGGCCCATCCTTGGGCCTCGCCCTTCGGGTGCACTCGCTTCGCTCGTGCGCCCAAATTCGCTCCCGGCGAATTTGTCTGCCCCTGGCCACCATCCTTCCCAGCTCGGCACAGCCTCCCAACGAGATGGCTTCCGCTCGCCCGTGTCTTTAAATCACTTTGTTAGTCGCCCGAGCGAGGCCATTCGTTCAGTGACGCT
>JBFHEJ010000273.1:0-3522 GCA_041584255.1 Lysobacterales bacterium | reverse complement strand
TTGGGTGCGGTCTTGCCCTCGGCGAGCGCGCGCTTGACGATCTCGTCGATGACGATGCCGTTCTCGGCGTGCATGCACACCACGGTGCCGTCTTCGCCGGCTTTGCGCATGGCGCGGAAGATCGTCCCGTCATCGACATACAGCACGCCGGGGTAGGCCATGAACAGCTTGTAGGAGGTCACGCCCTCATCGGCGAGCTTTTTCATTTCCCACAGCCGGTCGTCCTCCATGTCGGTGACGATCATGTGAAAGCCGTAGTCGATGGCGGTCTTGCCGTCGGCCTTTTCGTGCCAGGTTTCCAGCGCGGCCAGTGTGGACTCGCCCTTGGTCTGGATGGCGAAATCGACAAGGGTCGTGGTGCCGCCGTGCGCTGCCGCGCGTGTGCCGGACTCGAAATCGTCCGCCGAAGTGGTGCCGCCAAAGGGCATGTCGAGGTGGGTGTGGGGATCGACGCCGCCCGGAAACAGATATTTTCCGCTGGCGTCGATCACCCTATCGGCCTCAATCTCCAGGCTCTTTCCGATTACCGCAATGGTTTCTTTCTCGATGAACAGGTCCGCGTGGTAGTCGTCCACCGCGGTGATGACACGGCCGTTCTTGATCAATAGCGACATGGCGGATCCTCTCTGCATAACTGCCCTATTGAAACACTAGCAGCCGGCTTGCGAAAGCGACAGGTCGATGCGCAGGCCGATTGCAGGGGTTAGATACGACAGTGACCCCGAATGCCCTAAACTTTCTATACTTGATGCATGAATCGACGCCGATTCCTGCAGGCCTGGGGCGCGCTGGCGGCGGCGCCGGCCGCAAACTACCTCCTTGCCAGCGCGACTGCCAACTCTTCGATGCCAAACACAGATTCAACTGACGCGGTTACCCTGTTTCTCGGCGGTGACGTGATGACCGCCCGCGGCATTGACCAGATTCTTCCCCATCCCTCCGATCCCCTCATCCACGAGGCCTATATGAAGAGCGCCGCAGGCTACATCGAGCTTGCTGAACAAGTCTCCGGGCCCATTCCGAGAAAGGTGGATTTTGATTACATCTGGGGCGATGCCCTGGAAGTGCTGGATGCGAGCGGGCCCGATTTTCGCATCGTCAACCTGGAAACCAGCGTCACCATCAGCGACGAGCGCTGGCCCAGCAAGGGAATCAATTACCGCATGAACCCGGCGAACGTGCCGGTGCTCAGCGCCGTGGGTATCGACTGCTGCGCCCTCGCCAATAACCATGTGCTGGACTTTTCGCAACCGGGACTGGAGGAGACACTCGATTCCCTGGACGGAGCCGGTATTCCCAGGGCCGGCGCAGGACGCGATCTGGAAGAAGCAGTTGCGCCGGCTGAATTCGACCTGCCCGGCGGGGGAAAATTGCGAATCTACTCCGCCGCGAGCAGCAACTCCGGGATTCCCAGGGAATGGGCCGCGCAAGACAATAGGCCCGGTATCGCCCACCTGGGGTGGCTCGATCCTGCTATCACGCGCGCCATCGAAGACCGCATTCGCGCTGACAAACGGCCGGGCGACCTCGCCGTGGCTTCGGTGCACTGGGGCGGGAACTGGGGCTATGACGTGCCCAGGGATCAGCGCCTTTTCGCCCGGCGGCTGATCGATGCCGGGGCAGACGTGGTGCACGGGCACTCCTCGCACCATGCCAAGGGAATTGAGGTTTATAACGGCAGGCCGGTCATTTACGGTGCCGGCGACCTGATCAACGACTATGAGGGCATCGAAAGCGCAAACGACGCCTACCGCGGCGAGCTGCCGCTCTTGTACTTTCTTCGCCTGGACCGCACTACCGGCGAGCTCGAACGCTTGTGGATGCGGCCGATGCGCATTTCCAGGTTTCGGCTTCAGCATGCATCAAGGGCCGAAGCCGAATGGTTGTGCGAGATTCTCGACCGCGAGGGGCAACGGTTAAATACGCGGGTCCAGGTTGCCGGCGAAGGCCTGGAACTCACCTGGGAGAACTGAATGCCTATCGTGGGAACGATAGTGGACGTCGGGGATCAAAGCCGACTGAACCCGGCTTGCCGCTGTGCAGGAATGCCGGTCAACCGATTCATTTATCCAACGGAGTGATGAATATGAACCTGAAGTCGATGAAGTTGGCGGCCGTGGCTGTTTTAGTCGCTGTGCTCTCGGCATGCACCTGGGTTAAACCGACCCCTGAAGGTGAAGGGGTGCGCGTTGCTTCTGCCGACGAAGTCGGCAGCTGCGAAAACCTTGGCAAGGTCTCGGTCAGCCTGAAGCACAAGGTCGGGCGACTCGAACGCAACCAGGAAATGGTCAAAGCCGAACTCGAGACGCTGGCCCGCAATGAAGGGGCCGCCATGGGCGGGGATAAGGTGGTCGCTGAGGGACGCCCGGTGGAGGGACGCCAGACCTTCACAGTCTACGGCTGCGGCGCGGACAGCTAGCCGCAGGCGCGTTTCAGCGCTGCCCGGGCAAGCAGGCGCGTGGAGTCCAGGGTCGGCAGGGGCGAATTGCCGTCATCGATGATCAGGGGTATCTCGGTGCAGCCGAGAACAACCGCATCGCAGCCCTGGATTTTGAGGTCCGCGATCACCTGCTGGAAATACTCGACGCTCTGCGGCTTGAATTCGCCGTAAATCAGTTCGTTCATGATAATGCGGCCCATCTCCTTGCGCTGTTCCGGCTGCGGTCGAACACACTCGAGGCCTGCATTGCGCAACGCCTGCGGGTAGACGTCGCTGTTGACCAGCCAGTGAGTGCCCGTGATGCCAAGCTTGCTGTAACCTCGCGCCGCCGCCTCTTCTGCCACGACAGCCGCGATGTGGAGCCATGGTAAGGGTGAGGCGGGCTCCACCAGGTCGAAAGCGGCGTGAATGGTGTTGTCGGGGCAGATGAGAAAATCAGCTCCGATCCGGGCGAGCTTTTCCGCCGAGTCGAGCATCAGCCGGGCTACCCCCGCCTGGTCGCGATCGTCCAGGAACTCGACGTAGCGCGCCAGTGAGGGCGTGTGGATCGATATTTCGGGGTGTGCGTGACGGCCCAGCACATGCGGCCCCTCCGCACAGATGGTGCGATAGCAAAGCGAAGCGCCTTCCGCCGTGCAGGCGACAATGCCGATGTGTTGCGTCACCTCGATGGGCTGCTGCGCAACTGCCGGGCGTCAACGTGACAACAGGTTGTAAAGCCAGCCGAAAATCGCGCCGGCGATGGCGCCGTCAACGAAACCAATCAGCGAGCCGATGACCACCGACTCGACGCCTCCGAACGGCTCATAGCCCGGATAGACCGAGGCAACCGTCTCCAGGAACGCCCGCCCGTAGTCGGGCGACATGAGATTCAGCAGCGAAACAAAAAGGATAGCGCCACCCCACAGCAAGCCGGCGGTGAGCGTCAGGGCCTTGAGGTTGAGTTTCATGAGAATACCCCTGCGCGTGAAATCGACACGGCAATATGCCTACAACCCAAAACTACTACATTCGCGGGAATTTGCACCTGAACAGAACACTTATTGGCACTCCACCAAAACAACCGTCACGTTGTCAGGCGC
>JBFHEJ010000272.1:0-3551 GCA_041584255.1 Lysobacterales bacterium | reverse complement strand
GCCGTTCGACGCCCAGACGCTGCTGGCCGAACATCAGGACGAAATCGGCATTGCCATGGTCCCCTTCCAGGCCATGGTGTACGTGGAAGATCGCGCCCAGTATCTGCCGGATAGCGACGTTCACGAAGGAGAAAAGGTCCTCGAGATCACCGGCAGCGAACTCCGTCGACGGTTGTTCGAAGGATTGGAAATTCCCCGCTGGTTCACTTTCCCCGAAGTGGTGCGGGAATTGAAGCGCAGCTACCCGCCGCGCTCAGAGCAGGGATTTACCGTGTTCTTCACCGGCCTGTCGGGCGCGGGCAAGTCCACGATTGCCAATGTGCTGATGATCAAATTGCGGGAGATGGGTGATCGGCCCGTCACCCTGCTTGACGGCGACATCGTGCGAAAGAACCTGTCTTCAGAACTGGGCTTTTCGCGCGAACACCGCAACCTCAATGTCCTGCGAATCGGTTTCGTCGCCAGCGAAATCACCAAGAACGGCGGCGTGGCGATTTGCGCCCCCATCGCACCATATCGAGACATTCGCCGGCAGGTTCGAAATGAAATCGAACCGCTCGGCGGTTTTTGCGAGGTCCATGTCTCCACCTCTCTCGAGGTGTGCGAATCGCGTGACCGCAAGGGGCTCTACGCCGCCGCACGTCGCGGCGAAATCAAGAATTTTACGGGCATCGACGACCCCTACGAGCCGCCCAACAATGCCGAAGTCGTCATTGACGCCGAAGTACTGAATCCTGATGAGGCGGCCCAGAAAATCATTCTCAAGCTCGAGTCCATGGGGCTGATCGCGGTGCGCACCAACGGTTTTCGTGAATCCGCCTAGGGCGCCGTGAACGGCATCATCGCCACACTGATCGTTTACCAGTTATTGCTGCTGGGCATCGGCTGGTGGGCGAGCAAGCGCAACCAGGACGGCGAGGACTTTTACCTCGGCGGCCGCAAGCTTGGCGGCGCGGTGGCGGCCCTGAGTGCTTCGGCAAGTTCTTCATCGGCCTGGAGCCTGCTCGGAGTGAGCGGCGCGGCATTCGCCTGGGGGCTGCCGGCCGTCTGGCTCATACCTGCCACCTTATCCGGCTTTATCATCAACTGGGTTTGGATCGCGCCACGCCTGCGACGGCAAAGCCGCGAAAGCGGCGCCGTGACTTTAACTGAATTTCTCGCCGGCCCGCCAGGCGATCCCGCGCGAAAAGCAATGCTGTGGCTGGGATCGCTGGTCATCCTGTTTTCGTTTTCCTTCTATGTCGCCAGCCAGTTCCAGGCGGCCGGGACCACGTTTGCCGCCGTGCTGGGCATTTCCCAGACGATGGCGATTCTGCTCGGCGCAGGAGTGGTGTTGATTTACGTCTGGCTGGGCGGCTTTTGGGCCGCGAGTATTACCGACAGCCTCCAGGGAATCCTGATGGCCATCACCGCCCTGATGCTGCCACTGCTCGCAGTGGCCGCGGTGGGAGGCCCGGCGCCCCTGGTCGAGGCTCTGATGGCGAATGCCACGGATGCAGGCGTGCAACTGTGGACCGGGCAATCCGGCGCGCTTGCCGGTTTCGGCTTTGTCATAGGACTTTTTGGGATCGGCCTTGGCTATCCGGGTCAGCCTCACGTGGTCAACCGTTTCATGGCGGCCGCGGACGAGGACGCCATCAGGCGCGGGCGGGTAATCGCCATTGCGTGGGCGTCGATCATCTACTGTGGCATGGTGCTGCTCGGCTGGTGCGGCCGCATCCTGGTGGCTTCGGTTGGAGACGGTGAGCAAGTGCTGTTTCTGCTGGCCTCGATGTTGTTGCCTGCCGTGCTGGCCGGCGTCATGGTTTCAGCGATCCTGTCGGCCATTATGTCGACAGCCGACAGCCAGCTGCTGGTAGCGGCCTCCAGTGCAAGCCACGATTTGCGCGACGGCCAGGCGCATGACCGCCTCAGCCTTCGTCGCGCCCGGCTGGTCGTGTTTGTCCTGGGTGTCATCGCTGTGCTTCTGGCCACCTTGTTTCCGGAAAGAATATTTACCCGTGTCCTGTTCGCCTGGCAGGCGCTGGCGGCTTCCTTCGGGCCACTCCTGGTGGTGACGCTCTGGCGTGGACCGGTGATGCCTGCGCTGCGCATTGCGGCGCTGGTCACGGGCTTTACGCTGACCGTCGTCCTGAGCTGGGCCACAGACACGCCCGGCGATTGGCTGGAACGCTACCTGCCGATGACGCTTGCGCTGGTGCTTGCCATCCTCGGCAGCCGCAGCACGCCGAGCATCTACAAAAGCCCTGGTTGACCGTCAACGCTTGCATCGCCTATGACATGGTGTTATAGTTCACTACAACACCAGTTCGACAGAGCGAGCGAAAGGCATGATCAGCTTACCCGAACAAGGCACGAAAACCCTGCGGCGAAGGCGCCGTATGAAGATTTCCAACCAGCTTGCGGCCTTTGCCGCGATCATGCTGTTTGCAAGCACGCAAGTCTCCACACCGGACCAATTCGAGTCGATAACGGGCGCTGAGATGGCGATGGGGGTGGACAACGTTCAGGAACTGGACGAAAAAACACTCGCCGGTGGCCAGGACCTTCTGGGCTCTGATGACCCGGTCCCCGCGCAGCCAATATCTGGTGCCAAGCAAAAGAAGCGGTTGAATCTGAGCCTGTTTCGCTTTAGACGCTGATTCCGATGGCCACCCCCTGGAACGACAGCCAGCCTATCTACTGGCAACTTAAAGAGCGCACGGTCGCAATGATCCTCGACGGCACGCTCAGGGAGGGCGACGCCCTGCCCTCGGTCAGGACGGTGGCGGCGGAATTGCAGCTCAACCCCATAACGGTTTCAAAGTCCTACCAGGCCCTCGTCGACGAAGGCCTGGTCGAAAAACGCCGGGGCCTGGGCATGTACGTGCGGGAAGGCGCCAAGAAACAGCTCATGTCCTCCGAGCGGGACAAGTTCCTCAACGAAGAATGGCCGGCTACTCTCAATCGCATCGAGCAGCTCGGACTGGACCCGGAATCGTTGCTGTCCGATGCCATCAAGCAGAGCGAAAAAGCGAAATGAATACAAGTGCCCTGAACAAAGAAAGCATCATTTCGGCGCGCGGCCTCACGAAACGCTACGGTCGCACGCTGGCTTGTGACGACATTGACCTCGAGATTCCGTCCGGCCGTATCATCGGACTGATCGGTCCCAACGGCGCCGGCAAAACCACTGCACTCAAGGCCATTCTCGGCCTGGCGACCTATGAGGGCGAACTCAGCGTGCTTGGACTGGATCCTTCACGGCAGCGCGCCCGCCTGATGGAAGATGTCTGTTTTATTGCTGACGTGGCCGTTCTGCCTCGCTGGATTCGCGTGTGGCAGCTCATCGACCTGACCGAACAGATTCATCCGCGCTTCAGCCGGGAGCGCTGCATGCAATACCTGGCCCGGACCAAGATCGAACAGCAAAAGAAGGTCAAGCACCTGTCCAAGGGCATGGTGGCGCAGCTTCACCTTGCGCTGGTGATGTCAATCGACGCCAGGCTACTGGTTCTAGATGAGCCGACGCTGGGTCTCGACATCCTGTTCCGCAAAGCGTTCTACACCAG
>JBFHEJ010000271.1:0-3553 GCA_041584255.1 Lysobacterales bacterium | reverse complement strand
TCAGGATGGGATTTTCACGCATCACATATTTCAGCTGGCCGCTTTCGACGTAATCCTCTACCAGCGTTGGCATGACTTCCCGGTAGTGCCTGCTGCAAAACGGGCATTGATAGTCACTGAACTCCATCAGCGTTACGGTCGCGTCTTCAGCACCTAGGAATGGCGCAGCGCCAATTGAAACTTCGGTCTCCGTGAACCTGGGCGCGGCGGGTGCTGCCGGAGCGCGGGCGCCTTCCTCGAGCAGTTTCTTAATCTCCGCGAGGTCTTCCTGCATGCTTTCCTGCCCTTCCTTGAGGGCAGCCACTTCTTGCTTGAGTTCGATGACTTCCTGCTTGGTGCTGGCGGCCCACACTGGCTGAATCACGCTCACGCTTATCACGGCAATGGCACCAAGAATGCTGGTAATGATTTTCACGTTGTTCCTCCCCGTTTGTATATTGAAGTAATCATAACGCGGCATGCCGGAGTTGGGTGGAAATGGTCACCCGGATGCTTGCGCAGTACAGAAACCGAGATACGGCACCGGCCAGCATCCATACCGATTCGGGACTTTCCTAGAAAGGTGCGATTCTGTGCTTCAATTATAGGACAAAAGCGTGAGAATTTCGTTCAAGACCCACTCGTAGCAGTCTGATTCACGAGGAATCAATCCCACCTGCAGTTACGAGGGAAAGGATCACTCCATGATCGTCGACCTGGATCAGGTAAAGCTCCAGGTTTTTAACGCCGGTCGCGAGGGCCTGCGGCGGCAAGCGCGCCATGAAATGGTGTTTTAAGGCGGATAAATCCGGTTGGGTTTCTGCGGGTGGGCCCGCGGTGCTTGCGCGTTCGGCGGGCATCATTCTGGGCAGATCAAGAAGGCTGGTGCGGGCAGTCGCTCTGATCACCCCGTCGATTGCGATCGCAACCGCAGGTGGGCGGCTCCCTTCAGGTTGGCCGGCCATCGTTATGGAGCCGGTGACGTAGGCGGCTGTTCGGGAAGGTGTATCCGAACCATGGGCGTTGCGCGGGTCCAGCTCGAACTCTATTGGCTGCGACACAATGGGAAACTCGCTCAGCCTTCGACCAAGCAAGCCAGCGTGCGGGCCGAAGTTGTAGATCATTTCGGTGCTGTGCGAGCCAAACAGCTCCAACTTTTTCTGCAGGGCAACAGGGTTTGCCGTCAAGTCGTGTTGGACGTAGAAGTCTCCAGGTAACTTGGAGAATCGCTGGCGGTCGGGTGAAATCGGCCCAAGCGCGGAACGCCCGCTGTGCGACCATTCCAGGGTTCGGCCAAGGTACGCGGCCAGGGTGGGGACGATGTCTGTCGTTTGCAGCGGAGCGTCGTTCAATTCGCTTTTGTTTTGTCCGGGCCACTTGATTATGAACGGCACGAACAAGGTCCCGCTTGCCTGAATTAAAGCCAGTTCCTGCGGCGTTCTTGCCTGGTCATCCCAATAGAAATTTGTTCCGTGGTCCGATGCGACTACGATCAGGCTGTCCTCGAACATATGATTGGCTTGCAGCCGATCAAGAATCCGGCCCAACAGTAAGTCGGTGAACTGCAGTTGGAGCAAGTGCGCCTGATGGGCGCGGTTCGCAGCCTCGGCGTCAGGCCACATGTTTCTGCCGGTTGCTTCACGAAAATGCATGCTCAGAAAGGGCAGGACATTGCGGTGTTTCTGCCCGTTCTCGTTGTATTCGAACGGATAGTGAGGCAGGAGGGTGTGCAGGAAATACAGCGTAGGTTCCTGACGTGTGCGCAGCGATTCAGTGAATTGTCGGACGATCGAGACGCGTTTGAATGAATCCTCGTAGGGCCAGGCATCGTCGAGCGGGCCGTTGCCGGCTATATCCAGAAATCCCAGCCATTGTCCTTCCATTGACGGCAGCCGATGGCGCCATTCCCGCGGGCAAATGTGGTGAAGCCACACCACGAAGGCATCTGCGGAAAGCTGTGCCACGCGCTTGTCGACTGGTGGCAGGTACGTGTCTGCTTCGCTGTTTTGGGGCGCCAGCTGGGTCACCAGCTCCGACGCGAAAATGCGATAGTCGGGGCGAAGCAATGTGAATAGGTTGTGAGGCAGCCTGTCGGAATCGATGGGACCGCTGCCGGCAACCTTTTCCTGGTGAACCGACTCCAGATAAGTTTGGTAATGCTCGCCTGTGAGCAACCCGGC
Source organism: Lysobacterales bacterium (assembly GCA_041584255.1). Classification (GTDB taxonomy): domain Bacteria; phylum Pseudomonadota; class Gammaproteobacteria; order Xanthomonadales; family SZUA-36; genus JAUIBE01. The sequence goes on along the minus strand of JBFHEJ010000271.1, from coordinate 1,394 downwards.
CATGGCGCTCAGGGTCGAAAAGTGAACGCTTGTGGTATTCCGGTACCAGGTGGCGGTATTGACCAGGCGGGAAAAACCTGGGTAAAGCGCGGAATCGATGTCGAGATTTTCATCCAGCAGGGAGATGAGCGGCAATTCATCGAAGACAATCATGACGATGTCAGGTGCTGAATGACGGCTGCTCAAGACCAGGTCCTGGCTGGACGGTGGTTGCAGCAGGGGGCGGACGGAATCGGCGGTCACGAAAAGTAGCGGAGAGATCACTGCGCCGAGGGAGACGATTGAAACGGCCAGTCTTGCCCAGCTCTTGATCCTGTAAAGTGCCGTCGCAAGTCCGGCGATCAGCAGGCTGCCAGAGACGCCTGCAACCGCAATAAGCGGGGTGGGCGAGCTGGCCCAGCGATCGATCATCGGAAGTGCGATGAGGAAAAACAGCAAAAACAGGAGCCCCGTATACAGCATTCTGCCTGCGCCAGGAGAAATCCGGCCGATTGCAAAGGCGATGAGGTACAGGCAAGTCGGGACGGCGATCGAAAAGAGGACAATAAGCGCAAGCAGGTCGACAGACCGAACCTGATGCGCAACGAGGAACGGCGCATGCGCGTCCTGAGCGAGGATCTGATACAACGGATGCGCGACCGCCAGCGTGAACAAGCCAACGATGTGAGCCAGTGCATGAAACCCCTTCATGGGATCGGACCCGCGAATCGCTAATCCGGGATGCTCATGGCGCATCTGAATCCAAAATCCCCATCACGGTATCCACGGTGTCCCCAACTTCGGACGGAAGCATTCAGAACGGCGGGGCGGCTGTCCCACGAACCGCCCCGAACCACGTGAGCCGTTCCTGCAGGCGGTCCCGTGGGATTCTCGAATGGACTCGCGTCGTAGTAGTCCTTTTCATACCAGTCTTCGCACCATTCCCACAGATTTCCACCCATGTGTAGCGCGCCGTAAGGACTCGCGCCGAGCGGGTGGCTGTCGACCTCTGCCGGGTGGCCGTATCCCCAGCTCACCCTGAACACAGCCCGCTCCGGGCTCGGTTCCTCATTGCCCCAGGCGTAGAGTCGTCCATCGGTGCCGCGCGCGGCTTTTTCCCGCTCCGCCTCGGTCGGCAGTCTCGCCCCGGCCCACTGACAGTAGGCACGGGATTCTTCCCAGGTTACATAAACAACGGGTTGCCGGTCCGTGATTGTCCAATAGGTTTCGTGGGCAGGCATGGGCGTACCGGTTTCTGACGCGAACTGCTTGTACTGGCCCCAGGTCACGCCGGTCTTGTCGATGAGGAACTCGGATAACCACACCCGATGCTCTTTCGGTGAGCGTTCGGCCTCGGAATTGCCCATCAGGAATTCGCCCTCCGGTATCCGGATGACGATCGCCTGGTCCTTGGG
>JBFHEJ010000270.1:0-3597 GCA_041584255.1 Lysobacterales bacterium | reverse complement strand
ACCTGGCCTCGCGCGACGTGGTCAGCCGTTCGATGACCATCGAAATTCGCGAGGGCAGGGGGGTCGGCCCCAAGAACGACCACATCCATCTCAATCTGCAGCACCTCGGCTCCGACGTCATCCACAAGCGCCTGCCCGGCATCGCCGAAAGTGCCCGCATATTCGCTAACGTCGACGTCGCCAAGGACCCGATCCCGGTGTTGCCGACGGTGCACTACAATATGGGTGGCATTCCTACGAATTTCATGGGCGAAGCCCTGACGCTGAAGGACGGCAACCCTGATACGGTGGTTCCAGGATTGTTTGCCATCGGTGAGGCGGGCTGCGTGTCGGTGCACGGCGCCAATCGCCTGGGCTCCAACTCGCTGCTCGACCTGATCGTTTTCGGGCGCGCGGTGGCGCACCGCTGCGCCGACATCATCGAGCCGGGCGCGCGCCATCCGGAAGTCGACCAGGCCCGTGTCGACGCCATGCTGTCGGATTTCGATGCCCTGCGTCATGCTTCAGGCGACAACACGACCGCCGAGATTCGTGACGAGATGCAGCAGGTCATGCAAAACAATGCGGCGGTGTTTCGCAGCGGCGAAATCCTGGAAGAGGGCTGCCAGAAGATCGAAGCGGTATTCGACTCCTTCCGCGAGGTGAACGTCAGCGACCGCTCGCTGGTGTGGAACTCGGACCTGGTGGAAACGCTGGAATTACGCAATTTGCTGGGCAACTCGGTCACCACCATGTTTTCGGCGGAAAATCGCAAGGAAAGCCGCGGCGCGCATGCGCGGGAGGATTTTCCCGACCGTGATGACGACAACTGGATGAAACACACGCTGTCGTGGATGAATTCCGACGGCAAGGTGCGCATCGACTACCGTCCGGTGCACCTGGAGACATTGAGCGAAGACGTGGAAGCAATACCGCCCAAGGAGCGCGTGTACTGATGGCTGAGTTCAGGCTGCCAAAAAATTCGAGGCCCAAAGAGGGGCGGCATTTCCCCGCGCCGGAAGGCAGCGGCAATGTCAGGACTTTTCGTGTCTATCGCTGGGATCCGGACAGCGGCGAAAACCCGACTATCGATCGCTACGAAGTCGATCTCGATCGTTGCGGGCCGATGGTTCTCGACGCCGTGATCAAGATCAAGAACGAGATCGACCCGACACTCACATTTCGGCGGTCCTGCCGCGAAGGCATTTGCGGCTCCTGTGCCATGAACATTGACGGCAGCAACACCCTGGCCTGCACCATGCCGATCGAGGATATTCGGGGCGACGTCAAGATCTACCCGCTACCTCATCTGCCGGTGGTCAAGGACCTGGTGCCGGACATGACCCACTTTTACGCGCAGTACGCATCGATTCGTCCCTGGATGCGAACGCAAAGTGTGCCGCCGCCGGGCCGGGAGCGTCGCCAGTCGCCTGCTGACCGCGAAAAGCTAGACGGTTTGTACGAATGCATCCTGTGCGCCTGTTGTTCCACCTCCTGCCCCAGTTACTGGTGGAACGGTGATCGTTACCTCGGGCCTGCGACGCTGCTGCAGGCTTATCGCTGGCTGGTCGACTCGCGTGACGAGGCGACCGGTGAGCGCCTCGACGATCTCGAGGATCCGTTTCGGCTCTATCGCTGTCACACCATCATGAACTGTACCAATGCCTGCCCCAAGGGCCTCAATCCGGCCAAGGCCATCGCCGAAACCAAGAAGATGCTGATGGCGCGCCGCGGCGTCTGATCGTTCATGGCTGGCGCCGCGCGCATTGGCCGATTGCGTTGGCTGTGCCGTCGCTGGATGAAGGAACTCGATGTCCTGCTGGAGCGATTTGTCGCTTCGTCCGAACAGCAGTTGCGTGAAGGCCACTGGCCGGAATTCGAGCCCTTCCTGCAACACGAAGACGATGTCTTGTGGGACAGCCTGCGCGGCGTGCCGGATTGTGTCGACTCCCGCTTCGACGGGCTGATCTCCGCCATTCGCAATGAACGCGGGCCCCGTCCTTGAAGTGAACACCGGCGCGCCGCGCTGGTATCCCGCTGCAACCATGGCGTCATTCCTGGCGGTTATCATTGCACTGGTCGTCACGCCACTCGACTGGCCCTGGAGTATCGCTGTCCTGCTGTTTGCCGCCGCCGTGCTGTGGCGCAACGGCAGCCAATTGAGGACCGCTAACCGTTTTCCACTCCTGCGGGTCTACGCCGACTTCTCGATCGGCCTGAGCGACCAACACAGCTCGGAAATCAGCGTTTTGCCGGACGGCTTTGCCTGGCTGACCAGCAGGCTGGTGGTGATTCGCCTGGCCTTGCCAAGTGACCGCAGGATTCATGCCCTGGTTTCCCGTGACCGCAATCAACCGGCCTCGTTCAGACGTTTCAGCGTGTTGTGTCGATTTCAATTTGCCGTTGCCGATGGGGAGAGGCAAAATGGTCGCCAGTCCAACACGCAAGGAGCATGATGTGAGCACGCCAAAGCAGATCCGTCGACGCGAATTCCTCAAGATTGGCCTCAAGGCGGGCGGCGGCGCCCTTGCCCTTGGCACCATCCCGGTCAGGTTGCTGGCGGATGACAAAGTTGCCGAAGACGAGCCTCTGGCCCAGGCCATGGGCTACGTTGAGGTCGCCGAGAACACCGACACCGCGAAATTCCCCAAGCGTGCCGGCGATGCCGGCGCCAACCAGTATTGCTATAACTGTGCACTTTACGCCGGTTCAGAGGACGACGAATACGCGCCTTGCAGCATCTTCCAGAATCGCCCGGTTGCCGGCGCGGGTTGGTGCAACGCCTGGGTAGCCAAGTCATAGCCTGCAACTTTCCGACCCGCCTGCTGGCCTACTTCCTGGCCAGCGGGCTGATCGGCGCGGTCGCCACCGCACTTCCGGCCCAGGAGCCGGCAGAACCTCCAAGGGATGCCCTCGATCGCGGAACGCCATTTTCCAGCGCCCGCGGCTTCCTGCTCGCGGCCGGGGCGCAGGACTACGAGACGGCGGCTAAATTCCTCGACCTGCGCAACCTGCCGCAGGGCGTCGCTGCCGCAGGCGGCCCGGAGCTGGCCCGACAGCTCGATTTCATCCTTTCCAAGTCGGTCGATGTTGAAGACTACGCCCTGGATGACACGCCCTCGGGCCGGCAGGGCGACGACCTGCCCGAATTTCGCGACCTGCTGGCCAGCATTCCCGGGCCACAGGGCACCGTCGATCTCTACATGCAGCATGTTCCGAGATCTGACGGTGTATTGATCTGGAAAGTATCCAACCAGAGCGTCGCCGTTTTGCCCCAGCTCTATGCCCATTACGCCAATCCGGCGTGGGTTGAATTCGTCCGCACAAGATTGCCGCAATATGGGGGATTCCTGGGCGTCGAATGGTACAAGTGGGTGATTGCCATTGGCATCGGCTTGCTGGCGTGGCCTGTGTTTCACCTCATCGCTGTGCTGCTGAGTCGCATCCTGGTAAGCCGCGACAACCCCCTGTTTTCATTGGTGCGAAGGATGCTGACCCGGCCGCTCACTGCGCTCGCGGTCATCTTGCTGATCGCCGTTGTGCTGCATCGCCTGGGACTGGGCGCCGTGGCGCAGAAGTACGCCGATGCAAAAACACTGATCATTGCCGTGGTGGTGT